>JAPLIF010000269.1 GCA_026389255.1 Cyanobacteriota bacterium | reverse complement strand
CTGGAATCGAGTGCTCCGGTCGGTTCGTCGGCGAGCAGGAGTGAGGGGCCGTTGATGATCGAACGTGCAACAGCCACCCGCTGTTGCTGGCCCCCTGAGAGTTGGTTGGGGCGATTGTCGAGCCGGTGGGCCAAGCCAACTTTTTCGAGGGCAAGTCTGGCGCGCTGGCGTCTCTGCTCGGCAGGAATCCCTGCATAGATCATCGGCAGCATTACATTTTCCATGGCTGTCAACTGGGGCAGCAGATGGAATTGCTGAAAGACAAAGCCAAGTTTCTGGTTGCGAAGATCGGCTAATTCGTCATCGCTGAGGGTTTCGACAGGCACCCCATTGAGGTGGTAGCTGCCGCTGGTGGGCATGTCCAGGCAGCCAAGAATGTTCATGGCGGTGCTCTTGCCCGATCCGGAGGCCCCCATTACGGCGAGATAATCGCCGTTGTTGACCGTCAGGCAAAGATCATTGAGGGCATGAACGGTGGTGTCACCGCTGCCGTATATTTTATTGACATGAATTAGTTCCGCCACAGGCGGCACTGAGGGGCCCGGGGCGCTCGCCCAGGCGGGCAGGGTCTGGGAGGAGTTCATCCCAGACCTGCCGCAGGGAGTGCGGCAATGGCCCGTTGCAAAATGGGGGTACCGCTAACGGCGGCATTGGCCCACTCAAATAAAGGACTGGACAGCACCCCGCCGATGGCTGTCACCAGCACACAGGCCACTAGGGCTGCCCGCAGGGATTGCATCCCGGAAAGATTCCAACGGATCGGCGGGTAAGCCTTCACCACATCAGAGGCTTCCTGGGGTTCTTTGACCACCATCATCTTGATGACGGAAATATAGTAATAAATTGAAATCACCGATGTTACTAGGCCTACGATCACAAGCAGGTATTGGTGATCAGCCCAGCCTGCGAAGAAGAGGTAGATTTTTGCAAAGAAGCCAATCATCGGCGGAATGCCCCCTAGGGAAAGAAGGCAAAGGCTCAGCCCCATGGTGATCAGGGGATCTTTTTGATATAAGCCTGCGAAATCAGCGATTCGATCGCTACCGGTCCGCAGAGAAAACAGAATGATGCAGGCGAAGGCCCCCAGATTCATGAAGAGGTAGGCCGCCATATACAGAACCATGGCGGCAAAGCCGTCCTCGGTGCCACAGACCAAGCCGATCATGACAAAGCCCGCCTGGCCAATGGAGCTGTAGGCGAGCATCCGTTTCATCGATGTCTGCGCCAGGGCAACAACGTTGCCCAGAACCATGCTGAGCAGGGCCAGAACAGTGAACAGGAATTTCCACTGGGCATCAAAACTGTCAAAGCAGCCCACCAGAATGCGTAGGGCCAGGGCAAAGCCTGCCGCCTTGGAACCGACCGAAAGGAAAGCCACCACGGGCGTCGGTGAGCCCTCATAGACATCGGGTGTCCACTGGTGGAAGGGCACGGCGGCGATCTTGAAGGCCACGGTCGCCAGGACGAACACCAGGGAAAGGGCCGTGATCGGTTTGGCGCTTGTCTGCAAGGCCAGGGCGATTCCCTCTAAGGATGTTTCTCCCCCGCTGAGGCCGTAAAGCAGCGAGGCGCCGTACAGAAAAACAGCGGCCGCTGCAGAGCCCACCAGCAGGTATTTGAGTGCGGCTTCAGAGCTGCGGGCATCGCGCTTCATGTAGCCGGAAAGCAGATAACTGGACACCGATAGGGTTTCCAGAGAGATGAAGATGCTGACCAGATCTGTTGCGCCGCAGAGGATCATCGCCCCCAGGGTGGCTGCCAACAGAATCGAGGCATATTCCCCCAGGGGTGTGCCACTGCGCTCCACGTAGCGCCAGCTCAGCAGCAGGGTGATCAGCGTCGAGCAGGCGACCACCGACCGGAAGGCGATCGAGAGGTTGTCCGCCAGGAAGGAGCCCAGAAACGAGGGCTCGATCGGCCCGTTCCATTGGGTCGCCAGCAGGATCAGGGAAGCGACGAGCCCGCCGTAGCAGATGGGTGGCACCCAGCGGCTGGCCGTTCTTTCACCGGCCAAATCCACGATCAAGCAGGCCAGCAGGGCCAGCAGGATGGCTCCCTCCGGCGCAATGGCCCAGGCGTTGAGCTGGAGCCCGATCGAGCCGGTGCTCAGACCGGCCCCGATCGCATCCGTGGCGGCGCTGGCCGGACTGGCGGCCGCCGCAACGGCAAGCGGCGTCGCTATAGCGGCGGCCGGTGCGGCGATCGCCGTGAGGGCGGCCAGGATCACGTCTGCCACGGCGGAAAATTTCTTGACGAGCGGACTGTAGCGGCGCTCCAGGGGGCCGTGCCCACCGGACCGGCCCGGGATGCGATATAGAGGGGGAAGGTTCACCGCCTGTCTGTGGCGCACACGCTGGTCATCGTTGAGAGCCCCACAAAGGCCCGTACCATTCGCGGTTTTCTACCCAAGGAGTACCGGGTAGAGGCCTCGATGGGCCATGTGCGCGATCTGCCCAATAACGCCAGTGAGATCCCTGCGGCCCAAAAGGGCGAGAAATGGGCCAATCTCGGCGTCAATACGGCCAAGGACTTCGAGCCGCTTTATGTGGTGCCGAAGGATAAAAAAAAGGTAGTCAAGGAGCTCAAGGATGCCCTCAAGGGGGCGGATCAGTTGCTGCTGGCCACGGACGAAGACCGCGAGGGGGAGAGCATCAGCTGGCACCTGGCCCAGTTGCTGGACCCCAAGGTGCCGGTCAAACGCATGGTCTTTCACGAAATCACCAAGGAAGCGATCTCCCGGGCCCTTGATCACCCGCGCGAGCTCGACATGGAGCTTGTGCATGCCCAGGAGACCCGTCGCATTCTGGATCGCCTCGTCGGGTATTCCCTCTCGCCCCTGCTCTGGAAGAAGGTGGCCTGGGGCCTCTCGGCGGGCCGGGTTCAGTCGGTCTCCGTGCGCCTCCTGGTCGAAAGGGAGCGGGCGCGGCGCGCCTTCCGCAGCGGCACCTACTGGGACCTCAAGGCCAGCCTGGCCCAGGGCCAGGCTCCCTTCGATGCCAAGTTGACCCACCTGGGGGCCGACCGCATCGCCAATGGCTCCGATTTCGACGAAAGCACCGGGGCGATCAAGGCCGGCAGCAAGGTGAAGTTACTGGCGGAGGCCGAAGCCCGCGCCCTGCAGCAAGCCGCCATGGCCGGCCCTTGGCGGGTGGCGGCGGTGGAGGAAAAACCCACCGTGCGCAAGCCCGTGGCTCCCTTCACCACCAGCACCCTGCAACAGGAGGCCAATCGCAAGCTGCGTCTCTCGGCCCGGGACACCATGCGCACCGCCCAGGCGCTCTATGAGCGGGGTTTCATCACCTACATGCGTACCGACTCGGTGAATCTCTCCGAGCAAGCCATCAAGGCGGCCCGCAGTTGTGTGGGTGAGCGTTATGGCCAGGACTACCTCAGCCCGGCCCCGCGCCAGTTCACCACCAAATCCCGCAATGCCCAGGAGGCCCACGAAGCCATTCGGCCCGCGGGGGAGGTGTTTCGCACCCCTGCGGAGAGCGGTCTCGAGGGCCGGGATCTGGCCCTCTACGAACTCATCTGGAAGCGCACCGTGGCCTCCCAGATGGCCGATGCCCGCTTGACCATGCTGGCGATTGATCTGGAGGTGGCTGGCAGCACGTTCCGGGCCACGGGCAAGCGTATTGATTTTCCAGGATTTTTCCGGGCCTATGTCGAGGGCAGCGACGACCCCGATGCCGCCTTGGAGGGCCAGGAGGTTCTGCTGCCCGCCCTCAAGGTCGGTGACGTTCCTGACTGCCGCTCCGTTGAGGCGCTCAGTCACCAAACCCAACCCCCGGCCCGTTACAGCGAAGCCGCCCTGGTCAAGATGCTGGAGAAGGAGGGAATCGGTCGCCCTTCCACCTACGCCAGCATCATCGGCACGATCATTGATCGCGGCTATGCCACGTTGCAGGCCAACGCCCTGATTCCCAGCTTCACGGCCTTTGCCGTGACCGCTTTGCTGGAAGAGCATTTCCCCGATCTGGTGGACACGGGCTTTACGGCCCGCATGGAAAACACCCTCGACGAAATTTCCACCGGTAAAGTCCGCTGGCTTCCCTATCTCGAGGATTTCTACAAGGGCGAAGAGGGATTGGAGGCCTTGGTGCAACGGCGCGAAGGCGACATCGATCCCGGCAACTCCCGCACGGTGGTTCTGGAGGGCCTGCCCTGTGTGGTGCGCATCGGCCGTTTTGGTGCCTACCTCGAATCCCGTCGGGTGGGCAGCGATGGCGAAGAGGAGTTGCTAAAAGCCACCCTTCCCCAGGAGATCACCCCGGCCGATCTTGATGCCGACAAGGCCGAATTGATTCTGCGCCAGAAGTCCGAGGGGCCCGAGTCCATTGGGGAGGACCCCGAAACCGGTGAGCAGGTCTATCTGTTGTTTGGCCAGTACGGGCCCTATCTCCAGTTGGGCCAGGCCAGTGAGGAAACCCCCAAGCCGAAGCGGGCTTCCCTGCCCAAAGGGGTCAAGCCAGAGGAGATGAAGCTTGAGGACGCCCTCGGCTTGCTCCGTCTCCCCCGCCATCTGGGTGAGCATCCAGACGGCGGCAAGGTGCAGGCGGGTCTAGGCCGCTTCGGCCCCTATGTCGTTTACGACAAGGGCAAGGGGGAAAAGGATTACCGCTCGATCAAGGCTGAGGACGATGTCCTGCTGATCGACCTGACCCGGGCGCTTGAGCTTCTGGCCCCTACGGCCTGTATGTGAAACAGGGCAAGGTCAATGCCTCCCTGCCCGAGGGCACCACGGCCGACACCCTCACCCTGGAGAAGGCCGTCGAATTGCTGGCCGCCAAGGCCGCCAGTTCCCCTTCCCGCTCCCGCAGCGGCACCAAGGCGGCCAAGGCGGGAGCTGGGACTGGCAGCGGAGCGACCAAGACCCGGGCCGCGGCCACCAAGGGGGCGGCCAAGGGCCGTACCGCCGCCAAGGAGCCGGGCGCCGCGACAGCCCGCAAGACCCCTGCGACCACCAAGACGGGACGGCTGCGGGCCAGCGCTGTGCGGGTGATCAAGCCCGCAGGGAGCTGATGCCCTGCCCTTGCCGTGCCCCAGCGACCATGGCCGCCGCCATGGTTTTGATGTTGCTGCAGACAGGCTGCACGGGCACTCCGTTTGGCGACAACCTGAGCCGCAGCTTCCCCGCAGCAGGGTCGCCCGACCAACCCGCCTCCCAGCTTGGGGCGGCCGTCCCCGCGCCCCAGGTCAATGCCGCGCCAACCGGGACCGGTTCCCAGCCCCCAGGCGGGTTGACGCCCCCCGGCGGCCAACCCCCGGCGAGCGCTGCGGCGACCAAGGATCAGAAATCCCCCTTGACCCCTGGTGGCCCCAAGACCGCCGGCGGCTCCCCCGCTTCGGCACCGGCCGTGGCCCCAGGTGAGTCCCAGGTCCGCAAGAGCGCTCCGGCGGCCCGTCCCCTGCCCTATCGCGTCACGATTCGCCTGCCCGAGGCTGATCCTTCGGCTCCGGCCGAGGCTGTGACCAAGGCACTCCGCGCCACCGGGGTGGCTTTTGAAGTGGAAACCATTGAGCGGATCGCCAACCCCGGCTTGCCGCCCCTGGCGGTTCCCGCCCCTACCCCGGGCCCCCTTCCGGAATCCTCTGCACCGGCTCCCACGACGACCCGGCCAGCTCCGCCCCCCCGCTGAGGCTGTTTTTCCTTGGTTCCTCCCTCCCCACGTCAGCTCACGGCCCGGGCGGCCCGTCAGATGATGGACACCGCCTATCTGGCAGCGGCCACGGCCCTGTTATGGGTGGCGCTGTATTACCTGCCCGTGGGCGGTCCCCTGTTCCGTCTGGCCCTTCCCCTTCCCCTGGCCCTGCTCCAGTTGCGCCATGGCTGGCGATGCGCCTGGGAGGGAGTAGCCGTCAGTGCCCTGCTGCTGGTGGCCCTGATGGGGCCGATCCGCGGTCCGTTGATGCTGTTTCCCTATGGATTACTGGCCCTTTGGCTGGGCTGGGGTTGGCGGACACGCCGGAGCTGGTGGCTGACCCTGGCCCTGGGGGCCCTCATCGGTGCCCTGGGTTTCTTGGTGAGGGTGGCGGTGCTTTCGGTGCTGGTTGGTGAGAACCTCTGGGTGCTGATCACCACCGCCGCTGCTTCCTTGCTGGAGCGGTTGCCGTTGCCGGGCCTCGCGGCAGGGTTGGACATCACCCAGGTGCAGCTGGTGGCCCTGCTGCTTGTTCTCTTTCAGAATTTGGTGATGACTGGGTGTCTCCATGCCGTGGCCTACTGGATTTTTCCGAGGCTGGGCTCCCCCATCCGTGAACCTCCTGAGGCCTTGAGGGCCCTGGTGGCCCTCGATCCCCTGTGAGTGCGTTGCGTCGCCTCTCGGGCGACCCTGACCAGGCGGCCCGGTGGCAGGCCGCCTGGGGTTCCCCCGCAGCAGAGATTCAGGTGGTTCTGCTGCTGGCGGCCACCGCCACCGCGGCCATTCCAGGCATCTCGGCGGCGGGGGCCACGCCGGAGAGCCGTCGCGCCACGGCAGCGGCGGATTCCGAACTCCTGGTGCTGGGCCCAGGGCGCCATCGGCCCCATGGCCTGCCGCCTTTGCCTGCGGGAGTCTCCCCGGCCCTGATCTCGCAAGTGGTGGTGGACAGCTTGGGCTTGCATCCCTTGGTGGTGGATCTCGGTTGTGCCCTGGCTCCGGCCGTGCCCCACCTGCGACTTCCGGGATCCCTTGCGGCGGGACCGGCCCGTTGCCTCACCACGGGTCGCGCCATGGATCGGGGCACGGTGGCCGGTCTCCTCGCCCTGGGACGACGCTGGGGCGAGCGCCAGGCGAAGGCCCGGCCGCGGCGGCCGCTGCTGCTGGCCGAATGCGTGCCTGGGGGCACCACAACGGCCCAGGCCCTGCTCTCCGGTCTTGGCCTTGCGGTGGAAGGCCTGGTGGGCAGCAGCCTGCGCGACCCCGATCTTTCGCTCAAGGCCCAGCTGGTGCGCCAAGGCCTGGCGGCGGCAGGCCTTGGCGTCCCCAGCAGCCTGGGGGAGGGGCCACCGGCCGAGGCTGATCCCCTGGCGGTGGTCGCTGCCGTTGGCGATCCGATGCAACCCGTGGCGGCGGGCCTGGTCCTGGCGGCGGCGGCCCAGGGGGTGCCGGTGCTGTTGGCCGGCGGCAGCCAGATGGCTGCGGTGTTAGCCCTGGCCCTGGCCCTGGCCCCCGCCCCTCTACGGGGGGAGCTGGTGGCCCAGGTAGCCATTGGCACCACCGCCTGGGTTGCCGACGACCCCAGCAGCAACCTGGGGGGCCTGCTGCAAACCCTGGAGCGCCATTGGGGGGTGACCCCCCTGGGTTTGGTGGCCGACCTGCGCTTCCAGGCCCCCCTGCACCCCGCCCTGCTTGATTACGAGCGGGGCTTTGTCAAAGAGGGCGTGGGGGCCGGAGGGCTGGCCCTGGCCTGGCAGCTGAGTGGCCGCCATCCCCAGGCCCTGGCCCAGGCCTGCGACCGAGCTTGTCAGCTCCTGATGGCTGAAGGGGGCCCGGGAGCCTCTACGGTCCCGCCATGACTTCGCCCCTTTTCCCCCGACGTCAGGTGCTGCGCTTTGGTGCGGCATTAGGACTGGGTTGCCTGGCCGGTTGTCGCCAGACCAGGGCCGAACTGGTGGCCCACCGGGGCGATTTGCCCAAGGCCTGGGTGGCCCAATTGCCGGCCCCTTGGCAGGGGCGCTGGCTCGAAGATCCTGCCGCCGTGGTGGCAAGCGCCAGCCGGTCCCCAGCCCCTGGCCTGATCCAATGCCTGGATGGCTGGGCCACCACGGTGCCGGTCAACACACTGCAACCGGTCGGGGGGCCGGCGCTGCTGGCGCGGCTGGAGGCCAAGGCCCAGCCCGTCAGTCGCCTTTTCGGCCCCGTGGGCTCCGCCGCCGTGGCCTTTCCATGGGCCTGTAGCCCCTGGCTCCTGTTGTTGCGACGACGGGATGATCTGGTGTCGCGGGCGTCTGAGGATTGGGATGTGCTGCTCGACCCCAGCCTTAAAGGCGGCGTGGTCCTGCCCTCCAGCCCCCGGGTGGTGATCGATCTCGTCCAGGGCGATCCCGCCAGGCTTCGCCGTCTCCGGGCCCAGGCCCTGGCCTATGACGACCGTGAGGGGCTCAACCTGTTGCTCATCATCGGGTCGTGCCCCTGTTGCGCAGGGATCCCCGCCTGCGGGCCCTGTTGCCAGCGACGGGGGCACCCCTGAGCTGGAATCTGCTCCTGCGGCCCGTTTCAGAGCAGCCGGCGCCGCCCCTGGACTGGCTGGGGGCCATCCTGGAACCCCCCCTGCTGCCCATGCTGCTGGCCGCAGGTTGGGTGCCACCCTTGCCCCGTCGGCTCCTGGAGGGCCACTTGAAGCGGTTTCCTCCCTTGATGGCCCCCCTGCTCCTGCCCCCTCCGGCGGTGTGGGAACGGTGTCGCTCCCTGCCACCCCTGACTCCCCAACAACAGGCATCCCTGCAGGATCTCTGGCGGGAGACGACCCCCGACCCCGCTCCAGGGACGCCGGGCTAACCCCACAGCCGTCGGCGGGGCGCTGCCGAGAGGCGACGGTGGGTGTCGGCTAGTAGGTCCGGGATGGGCAGATGGTGGGGGCAGCGGGGCAGGCATTCCCCACAGCGTTGGCAGGCCTGGGCATCCACCTGTTCCCACCAGGGGCCGGCCCGGCCAATCAGGTTGTAACGCTCCGTGGCGAAGGCTTCCATGCCATGGCCCAAGGTCATGTTCCGCAGCCGCAGCAAAGCGGGGATCGGCACCTGTTGGGGGCAGGGAAGGCAGGCACGGCACTGGCCGCACCATTCCATGCCAAGCCGCTCCCGTCCAGTCCTCTGGAGCTGGTCGATGGCCTGCTTCTCCCGGTTGCTCAAGGGCCCCTCGGCATCGCCCAGCTGTTCGGCCCAGGCGAGATCGGCTGGGCCCGTGGCCCCCAGTGTCAGGGTGCTGATCCCCTGGCTCAGCAGAAAGCGGTAGGCGAGTTGCAGGGGGGCGTAGGGGGCACAGTCCGCCACCAGTAGGGGCGGCGGATCCTGCAGCCGGCCCCCCTTGTCCGCAGGCGAGATGGCCATCACGCCCATTCCCTGGGCCAGGGCCCGCTGGGCCAGGGGCAGGCGTTCCTGATCGAAGAGATGCAGGTGCAGGCTGCAGAAGCTGAAGCGTCCGCTGTCCAGGGCGCGGGAGATCAGCGCGTTGTCCCCATGGCTGCTGAAGCCCACTTGCCCCACCAGCCCCTGGGCCAGCAGGCTGTCCAGCAGCTCCGAGCCAGGACCGCGGAGAACCCAGTCCAGCTGCTCCGGGGTGTTCAGTCCATGCAGGGCGAGATTGTCCAGGGAGGGGACCCCCAGGCGTTGGAGGCTGGCGAGCACCGCCTGCCTGCCTTCCTGGGCGGAGCCCCCTGGCAGCAACTTGCTGGTCAGCACAATGTCCTGGCGCTCCAGGGGCCCCTGTTCGGCCCGCTGGCGTAGGGCCTGGCCCAGAAAGGTTTCCGCCGGGCCATAGGCCGGAGCTGTCTCCAGGTGGTTGATGCCGGCTTCGAGGGCGGCATCAACCACCGCCTGCATCTGGGCTGGGGAATCCACCGCTCGCATCGTGCCGAGGGTGAAAAGGGAAACGGCGGAACCCCGGCCAAACGGTCTGCGGGCGATCCGTCTTTGAGACTTGGCTGCGGCCCCCTGGGACGTTCCGCCGGATTCAGGGGCTGCCGGCATCGGGGGGGAGGTCGGATTCAGGGTCGTCCTCGCCTGCCGGTGACTCCGTTGTTGCAGGATCGTCCGGATGGGTCTGGCGCAGGTGCCTGATCAGGGCGGCGGGAGTGGTCTGTTCCAGAAAACGCCTGAAATCCTCCTGGTCAACAGCATCGGCCTCGGCATCGACGGGTATCGAGGCATCAACCACCACCTCTTCCAGCATCCAGATGGTGCTGCCGGTTCGCAGGGCCAGGGCAATCGCATCACTGGGACGGGCATCCAGTTCCAGGGCCTCTCCAGTGGCGTTGCTGAGTTTGAGCACGGCCCTGAAGGTATTGTCCTCAATGGCATGGATGATCACCCGATGGAGGGCGAGGCCGCCTGCCGCCATCAACTGGACCATGAGGTCATGGCTGAGGGGACGGGGCGCTCGTTCCCCGTTGATGCCAGCCAGGATGTTCTGGGCCTGGGCCTGGTCGATCCAGATGGGGACCTGGCGACGGCCGGAGGGGTCTCGCAGCAGCACAATCGGACTGCGGCTTGCCGCATCGAGGGCAATTCCCGCCACGCTCATCTCCACCATGGTTGCCTCAGAGACTTCCCCAGCTTCCGCCCACGGGTTGATTATGACCAGCAGCCAGCGGACCTGAGATGTTCACCGGATTGGTGCGAACCATGGGCCGTCTGCAGCGGTGGCGTGCCGGGGTTTGGGTCCGGGGCGATCTGCGGGCCTTGGGCCCGCTCGCGCTGGGGGACAGCATCGCCGTGGATGGGGTTTGTCTGACCGTTTCCCGATTGCTGGGGGACGGCTTTCAGGCCGATGTCAGCGAGGAGACCCTCTCGCGGACCACCCTGGCCCCCAAGGCGGATGGGGGGGACTGGGTCAACCTTGAGCCTGCGTTGCGTCTCTCGGACCGGTTGGGAGGGCACCTAGTCAGTGGCCATGTGGATGGCCAGGGCAAGATCCTGGCCATCCAGCGCCAGCCTGCGTCCTGGCATCTGGAAGTGGGTTGTGATCCCAAACACCATGGCCACTATCTCTGTGAGAAGGCCAGCATCGCCCTTGATGGCATCAGTCTGACCCTGGCCGGCTGCGATGACGACGGCGGTCGTTTCTGGGTCGCTGTGATCCCCCATACCTGGATCACCACCACCCTGCAATACCGACAAGTGGGCGACCTGTTGAATCTGGAGATCGACCTATTGGCGAAATACACCGAACGTTTGCTCGACTTCCGTGGCCAGGGTGGCCGCAGTGGTGCTCCCGGCCCCAACCCAGGCCCTGATGGCGAAGCGACACCGTCGCTCCCGATCAGTGCCGCCTGGCTCCGTTCCCAGGGTTGGTGAGCACAGGAGCCCTAATCAACTGCCGCCGGCAGGAGGGGGCTTCAGCTAGCTGGGCCTTCGCCTTCAACGGGAAGCAGCCAGATCGAGCCGGTTTCGCGATGCAGCTCAATGCGGAACTCCTGGCCGGGTTCTAGGCCCATGCGTCGGGTGTAGGCCTGGCCGATCAGCAGGTTGCCGTTGCCGTGGACCCGGGTGCGAAATTCGGCTTGACGGCCGCGGCTGAGGCTCGAGTTACTGCTGGCGGAGGGCAGGGAATAGCCCTTGGCTGCCACCAGGGCCCGGTAGAAACTCTTTTTGAGCACGCGGCCACTCGGACCGACATAGCCACAGCCCCGAGCGATCTGGTCTTCCGGCCGGTTCCCCAGGGAGCGGGCCTTGTCTAGAAGCGCTTTACCTTCAAGGGGGGAGGTGGCCGGGGACGGAACGGTGTCGGTCCCAGCCGATGCCCTTAAGAGAGTCATAGGGCGCCTGCCCAAGGAATTCTGTCCCGATTCTGCCGAGCGGAAGGCCGGCTTAGCAAGGGTTTCCAAGCAAAGAGCAACAAGCCAGGCAAGGGGATTGACCGGGATCCTGGTTATGCCCCGGCTGGGATCTAAGTTGTACCAGCTTTTTTTGTATGAGGTCCCAACGGCCTGGGGAGCGATTGTGTTGAGACACTGATCTTGTCTGATCCCGCTAGTGTGCAACCCAGCCAAAGGTCATTTTCAGGATCTGAAATGGAAAGTGGCTCAATGATTGCGCCTGTCGCTGCCGATCTCCTGCCACGTTCCGCGCAGCATAATCCTGTCAGATTGTTGCGATTGATTCAGGGCATCACGTCCCATCTTGTGGTGGGTGTGATTGGTTTGATTGTGATTGGTGGTACCACCCGGGTCATGGAGGCTGGACTCGCTTGCCCTGACTGGCCCCTTTGTTATGGGAGTCTGCTGCCTGGCAAGCAAATGAACCTGCAGGTTTTCCTGGAATGGTTCCATCGACTTGATGCATTTTTGGTTGGTTTGGCTCTGCTGGCCCTCAACGTGATTGTGGTGCTGCGTCGATCTTTCCTCCCCCACTGGCTTCCCTGGTGCACAATGACGGCATTGTTTTTGGTGGCGTTCCAGGGAGCTCTCGGAGCCTTAACAGTCACTTCGCTGCTGGCTTCCATGAGTGTGACCGCCCATCTGGGTACGGCCCTGGTGCTGTTACTGCATCTGGGTGCGACCGATCAGGCCCTGCGCTGCCACCGCCAGACCCACGACCCAGGCGACTCGCCCCAGCCGTTCCCACCACGATTGCCAAGTTGGTGGTGGCCTTTGCCCCTAACGGTGATCGTTGTTTTGCTGGCCCAATGCCTTGTCGGTGCCCTGATGGCAAGTCAATGGGCGGCCGACCGTTGTTTGGATTGGGGCGATTCATGTTATTTGCTGACAAATCACCGTTTGCTGGCCTATCCGGTTTTATTGGGTTTGCTGTTCATGGCTATTGGTGCCGCTTTCCTTCCCGGTTCCCACAGAATGTTGAAGTCCTTTTCATTTTTAGCAGCGGCTTTTGGCTGGGGTCAAGTGCTCATTGGCCGATTTAATTTAACAGTTCACCTCGGAATTCCCTGGATAACCGTTACCCACCAATTCATTGCTGCCTTGCTCGTGGCCCTGCTGGGAGCGGCCATCGGTCGCACCCTGTTGATGACATCAAACGCATGGCCCGACCAGGGAGGCGTTGATTTTGGTTAGGTCCCTCAATCTGGTCCCCTATCAAGGGGCGCCAGCCACCCCCCAGGCTTCCCAGTCTCCCCAGACGGCATCCCCCAGACCCCAATTGCCGGCCTGGTTGGAGGTTCTCAAGCCCCGCTTAATCCCCCTCTTGCTGGCCACCACGGTTGGGGGCATGGCCGTGGCCGAACCCTGGCCCCTCGGCCCGGTTCGATTTTTGGCGACTTTGGTGGGAGGGGCCTTGGCTGCAGCCGCTTCCGGCGTTCTCAACTGTCTGTGGGAACAGGATCTCGACGCCAGGATGGTGAGAACGAGTCGGCGGGCCCTGCCTTCTGGAAGGCTGGCCCAACATCAGGCCTTGGCCTTGGCCATCGGCCTGACCACCGCTTCGGTCCTGATTCTGACGCTCCTGGTCAATCCGTTGGCGGCTGCCCTGACCTTGCTCGGACTCTGCAGCTACGTCCTCCTCTACACCGCCTGGCTCAAACCAAGAACAACTCAAAACATCGTCATCGGCGGATTGGCTGGCGCGATCCCTCCCCTTGTGGGTGCCGTGGCGGCATCAGCCCATCCCGGCTGGGGAGGTTTGTGGCTGTTTTCCTTAGTGATGCTGTGGACCCCAGCCCATTTCTGGTCCCTCGCCTTGCTCCTCAGGGAGGATTACAGCTCCGTCGGCATTCCCATGCTTCCCGTTGTCAAGGGCGCCGAGGTGACCGTTCAGTGGATCTGCATATATGGGCTTCTTACCGTCGCCATGAGTTTTTTCGGCATCCTGGCATTGCCGACAGGGGGTTGGTTGTACGGGGTTCTCATCCTGCCGTTCAATGCCCGTTTGTTGCAGTTAGTGGACCGCCTTAGACGTCAGCCTGAAGATCCGCAGTCGGCCCGCAGTCTTTTCCGCTGGTCGATCCTTTATTTGTTTGGTGTTTGTCTTTTGCTCGTGCTCTCCAGAACCCCACTGGTGACAGCGTCTATCACCCCTTTGGATCTGCTGCGGATCTTCTCGTCCAACGCAGCGCTGGCTGCGTCTTAGCCAGGGGGAACGGTGATTGCCTAGATTGACCATCATTGGGCCCCTTGGAGCATCCACGGTTTGATCGAGCTTAAGCACCTCAGCAAAACCTACGGGGGCGGAAAGCACCAGCCAGTCAAGGCCCTCAATGATCTTTCCCTACAGGTTCCCGAGGGAATGCTTTACGGCATTTTGGGACCCAACGGATCAGGTAAGACCACTTGCCTGCGCATTCTTTGCACCTTGTTGGCTCCTGATTCAGGCACGGTGACAGTTTCAGGGATTGATGCCCTCACCCAGCCAAGGCAAGTGCGCCGTTTAATGGGCTATGTGGCCCAGGATGTGGCCATCGATAAAATTCTGACGGGTCGTGAATTACTCTCATTTCAGGCGGATCTTTATCATTTACCTAGTAATAAACGCGATGAAAGAATTTCTGAATTGATCGGTCTTCTCGATATGGGTGAATGGATTGATCGTCGCTGTGGATCCTATTCCGGCGGTATGCGCCGTCGCATTGACCTGGCAGCGGGTTTATTACATTCCCCCCAATTGCTTGTCCTTGATGAACCTACTGTTGGCTTGGATATTGAAAGTCGTGCTGTTCTTTGGCAAGTCCTTGGTCAGCTTCGTGATCAGGGTGTGACCGTGGTATTGAGCAGTCATTATCTTGAGGAAATTGATGTCTTGGCCGATCGGCTGGCTATTTTTGATTCGGGTTCAGTGATCGCCGAAGGGACTCCAACTGAGCTTAAGAAGGCACTTGGTGGTGAACGCGTTACCTTAAAAGTCAGGGAATTCAGTGATCTCCAGGAATCGGCACGGTTGCGTAATTTGCTGCTCGAATGTCCAGGGGTACGCGATGTCGTTATCAACAAGTCCCAGGGATATTCCCTGAATCTGCTTGTTGACACCCAGGATGTCAGCGAGGTTGTTCGACGCCATTTAAAGGACCAGGATGTTCCCGTATTTTCCCTCACCCAGAGTCGTCCAAGTCTGGATGATGTCTATCTCCAAGCTACCGGTCGCACGCTCATGGATGCCGAGCTTGCCGTAGCGGGTCTGCGGGATCCCAAGGCAGAACGAAAACAGTCCATGTAAACTGATCCCATGACAATCACATCACCTTCGGTTCAATCGGAATCATTGCGGAAGGGCGGTCAGCAGCCCATGCCCCAGGTGTCGGCCGCATCAGAGATTTTCCAAGAAACCTTGGCCCTGACTCGGCGCCTGTTCTTGCAATTGATACGTCGGCCATCCACCTTGGTGGCCGGTATTCTGCAGCCATTGATTTGGCTGATTTTATTTGGTGCCCTTTTCGCCAATGCCCCTGAAGGTTTACTCCCAGGCGGTGGCAGTTATGGACGCTTTCTTGGGGCCGGTGTGATTGTGTTCACGGCATTCAGTGCCGCTTTGAATGCCGGGCTGCCAGTGATGTTTGACCGTGAATTTGGCTTTTTGAATCGCCTTTTAGTCGCACCGCTGCGTTCCCGTGCTTCGATTGTATTGGCTTCGGTGATCTATATTACTCTTCTCAGCCTAATCCAAAGTCTTTCAATAATTATTGCAGCTGGATTTTTGGGTTATGGCTGGCCTACTTTGCCTGGAATGCTGATTGTCATTCTAGTTCTCTCCCTGTTGATTTTTGCCGTAACGGCCCTCAGTTTGGCACTAGCTTTTAGCTTGCCAGGCCATATCGAGCTGATTGCTGTTATTTTTATTAGTAATCTACCGTTGCTTTTCGCTAGCACGGCCTTGGCTCCGCTGAGTTTTATGCCTAGCTGGTTGTCTTGGTTTGCCTCCATCAACCCATTGACTTTTGCCATTGAACCCATACGAGCAAGCTACTCAAATGATTTCCATTTGACAGATATCGTTCTTGTTGCCCCCTATGGCTCATTGAATTCCCTAACTTGCATTATTATTCTTGCATCACTCTCCTTGTTTCTTTTTATAGCGGTGAGGCCATTACTAGACCGGAGACTGAATTAAATCGTGGCTTGTGATTCTAATTTCCTTCGACAGCTTGCCCTCAGGGTCTCTGGAGGTTTGATTGTCTCTGTTCAGGCTCCCCCCGGTTCTCCCCTACGGGATCCCTATGTCATTGCTGCCATGGCCGAGGCCTGTCTGGCGAATGGGGCCGTAGGGGTTCGTTTAGAAAGCCCCGAGCACATTGCTGCCGTAAGACAACGATGTCCTTCGGCATTGATTGTAGGCCTATGGAAGCGAACTTTTCCCCATAGCGATGTTTACATAACCCCAGGTTGGCATGAAGTCCAGTCCGTATGGGCCGCTGGCGCTGATGTTGTTGCTTTAGATGCCACAGATCGCATCCGCCCTGATGGGGATTCGCTTGAAATTCTATTGCAGCGTATTCATCAAGAACTTTCCATACCAATTATGGCCGACGTTGATTCTTTGATCTCCGGCCTCAAAGCTGCTGAATTAGGTTGTGCATGGATTGGCACAACCCTATATGGTTATACAAAAACCACGGATTCCTTCCAGCCTCCTGCCTGGGAGCTCGTAACCCAATTGCGAGCAGAGCTTCCTGCCGATGTATTGCTGATCTGCGAAGGCGGTATCAGCACAAGTTCGGATGCGGTCAAAGCGATGAACGAAGGTGCAGATGCGGTGGTTGTTGGTACAGCCATTACGGGCATCGACCTGCAAGTCGCAAATTATTGCAAAAAAATTACTCAACGACCATGCAAAAGCTAAACCTAAATCTAAAGCTTGGAAAATCCTTTGCATTGATTAACGGACTATGGTGTTGGGAGATTTTCACGAAGTTCCTAAGTTTGACCCTAACGGTCACAAAATCACAAAAAACGAAAGAATTTCCATTACTTAATACTGGTTCGTTTCTATTTTGTCTAGAATATTTGGATGGATAATTTCTTGATTCCCTCAAAACCAGAGATTGATATTAGTGAGATCCTGCTCAATTCTGATAAATCAGATGGAATTTTTGAGCATATTTCAGGAGGGGATGGATTGGGATTTTTATTAATCTCCGCCTTTGGTTTAGCCATGGCATTGGTTTATATTCCGATTCGATTATTTTTGACGATTACAGCCAGGAGTCGTAGGCTTAAGTTGCTACAGCGTATTCGAAAATTAAGAGAAAGCATAACCGAGACCGTTAATGAAAATGCATAAAAGCATGTTTATGTGTTTCTAACTATAAACTAAGAAAGGGATGAATTGAAGCCGTCAATACTACGCACAAGGGATTGAGGTTTGCCACTAATGGCTAAATAAATCCTGCCAATATATTCTCCGACCACGCCAAGTAACAAGCATTGGATGCCACCAAAAAATAATATTGATGAAATGATGGAAGTCCAGCCTGGAATTTGATTTTTTTCAAAAATACTTGAGATTAACGCATAGCCTAAACCTGATGCTCCTAGCAGAGCAGTAGAGATTCCAATCAATATGGCAATTCGCAAGGGCATCAGTGAGAAGCCAGTTAAAATCACCAACCATAATCTTATCAAACGGCGCATATTATAATTACTTTCGCCCATAAATCTTTCATCATGTTGAACATCTAGGCTTGATATGGATGAAGTGAGCTGGGAGAGTATGCCATCTATATAAACATATGGACCTTTGTAATCGGCGATATTTTTTGCAATATGAAAACTGACACAGCGAAAACTTGACAAATATTCAGTACCATTAATATCAAGAAGAAATTTAGCGGTCAGATTAGCAAATAAGCTGCCAATATTACGCCAGCTAGCATGTTTCTTGCTCCTATAGTTTCCATAGACAACATCAAAATTATTGTCCCGTGCGTATTGAAGCATGCGCAGTGCTTCTTCGGGGGGGTTTTGAAGATCATCGTCCAAATTTAAAATATATTCACCACTGGCATGTCGATATCCAGTTAATACGGCATTATGTTCGCCATAGTTGCGGGTATGACGAACAAGAATTGCATTTAATGGTGAATTTTGCAATATATCTTTAATGGTTTGATAGGTATTGTCAGGGCTGCCATCGTCCACAAAGACCACATTCCAGCTTTCTGTAATAGATAAGTTTTCTAGGCGTTTTATCAGGTCGGGTATGCTGGATTCACTCTTGTAGAGGGGAATTACCATGCTAAATCCGTACTTTTTTCGATTCATGTTAAGTATTTATAGTAAGGGAAGAAGTTGGCTGGCGCAATAAAGCTCATAGATTTATTGAGAAAAGATATGTTTAATGAACTCGCAAACTGTTCGAATATCCTTGGATTTGAGATAGGGGTTGAGTGGAAGTGTCACTATTTCTTGAACCATTTTTTCTGTATTTTTTAGTGTATGATGACTGGGATAGTTGTTAATGATATAGGGGTGTTTGTGGCATGGCAAGGCGTAGTGTATTCCCAGGGGTATTTTTGCTTTCTTTGAAGCTTCGAGGAGGCTGTTCCTTAGGTCAGATTTTAATTGAATAACGTATAGGTGATAGCTGTGATTCCAATGGCTTTGCTCTGTTGGCAAGCTAATAATTTGATGCCCAAGGTACCCTTCCAGTTCGGAATTATATAAAGCTGCAAGTTTGCGGCGTCGTTGAATTTGTGAGTCAAGTTCTTTTAGTTTTCCAGATAATAATAAAGCCTGAAATTCATCGAGTCGGCTATTAACTCCAAAGCTGACCGCTTCCCTTTGGTTATTCCAGCCGTAAAATCGCATCTGTCTGATTTTTTCTAGTTGATCATTGTTCATACTTGGATTAACAACCAGCATGCCTCCATCCCCCATAGCACCTAGGTTTTTGGTGGGATAGAAGCTGAAGGCGGCAAAATCACCAAAAGTCCCTACACGGTAACTATGATAAAGGCTTCCCGTTGCTTGGGCACAATCTTCAATAAGGGCTAGATTATTTAGTTTGCAAAAGGCATGAATTTTTTCTAGTTCGCAAACTTCGCCATAAAGATGAACAGCTATCACAGCTTTAATAGTGCCACAGATACCTAGGGTATGGGCTAATGTTTCGAGGCTGATTACAGGTCGATCGCTTTGAACATCGATGAAAACGGGGATGGCGGCAATTCTTAAAATTGCTGCAATCGTTGCATAAGCCGTATGAGATGGGACAGCAACATGGTCACATGCTTGTACCCCTGCAGCACGTAAGGCCAGCTCAAGTGCATCTGTACCATTCCCAACACCGATACAATGGTCCGCTTGATGATCGCGAGATAACCATTCAGCAAAATCAGCTTCGAATTGCCTGACTCCTGGACCTAGAATTAATTGACCACTGCCCAGAATACTTTGGAGAGCATTATCAATAAGATCTTGATGGAATTCAGTGTCTTTTTTGGGAAAATTAATCCTGTCTTGGAAGCTCATGGAACGTCGGGATTGGCTTAGATGTAATACGAAAGATGATCTGAATAATAGACTAGGGTCCTTCGCAGAGTTTCTCCAAGGGATCGGGCAGGTTCCCAACCGGTCATCGTTCTAAAACGTTCAAAAGAGGAGTAGTAATCCCCAATATCAATTTTCTTTCTTTCTGGAGGATATGTCATGATATTTATATCGCCGCCTCCGTTTAGCTCTTGCAACATATTAGCGAGCTGCAGTAAGCTAACTTTTTCTTCACTTCCTAGGTTGAAGATTTTACCAAAACAGTCGCTAGATTGAGCAGCAATTAGCATTGCTTGCACAACATCTTCCACATCGTTGAAGTCTCTTAGTTGCTCGCCACCCCAGACTTCAATGGGTTGCCCCTCGAGTAGTTGACGAATCCATATGCCAACAAAGGTTTGCCTTGCATCTTTGATTCGCATGCGTGGACCGATGGTATTAGTCAGTCTAAGGATGCAAGTACGAATGCCATGGACTTTGCCATAAAGGCCATAATAAAGCTCAGCTGCATATTTGTGGATACCATTGATGTCAACTGGGTTAATATTGTGATTTTCGTCGACTGGCAGATAGGTTGGTTTTCCGTAAATTTGACGCGTACTTGCAAAGATGATTCGAATATTGGGATTAAATTGACGACAGGTTTCCAGTAAATTGAGTTGGGCCATGCAGTTAATGGTTAAATCTGTATGGGGGTCTTTCATTGAGTCCATGTGACTTGTTTGGCCGGCCAAGTTGAATAAAATATCGACATTTTCAATTAATGGTCTCAGGGAAAAGTCATCCCTTATGTCAGAAAGATTTATTCTTATTTTGTCTTTGATGGTTTCTAAATTATACAGGCATCCACCGTATTCAGGGATGAGGCTATCTATAATTGTGACATCGGCTCCTAGTTCTGTTGCCCGGATCGCCAAATTGGAACCGATGAAACCGGCTCCCCCAGTAATTAGCACTTTTTGCCCTTGCCAGGTGGCTGATTCAGGCTGGGAGGCATCCATGAAATAGGTTCAAGATTTGGGTAGGCTTGATTCATTGTCCAATCAGCAATAACTGTAGTGTAAATTTGTTTACTTGTCAAGGACAGTTTTGAAAAAATGTCCAGACCTTTGGTCGCCCATTGCGGACGGTATTAGGCGGAGCCCAGGGTGATTGTTTCAGCGCATGACCATGCCGCCATCCACCTGCAGCACCTGGCCGGTCATGTAGCTTGCTGCGGGGTCAGAGGCAAGGAAACGGACGACACCGGCGACTTCTTTTGTGCTTCCCATTCGGCCTAGGGGAATGGAGCGAAGGATCGCCTCACTTTCTAATTCTTGGGTCATTTCCGTGGCGATAAATCCGGGCGCAACCGCATTCACAGTCACCCCTCGACTAGCGAATTCAGCGGCATTACTACGCGTTAATCCAATGACTCCTGCCTTGGCCGCACTGTAATTGGCTTGCCCAGGATTGCCCATTAAGGCCACGACGGAGGTGATGTTGATAATCCGTCCGCTCCTGGCTTTCAGCATGGGCCGGCTGACGGCACGACTGCAAAGAAAGACTCCGGTGAGATTGAGGTCAATGACACTTTGCCAATCTACGGTTTTCATTCGCATCAACAGGCCATCTTTGGTGATCCCCGCATTGTTGACAAGAATATCGATTCGATTTTCCCGTTCCATGATTTGTTTGACCATCGCTTCCACCTCTGCTTCGTTGGCGACATTGGCCTTCAGGCTCCAGGCCTTGCCACTGGCTGCTGTGATGGAGTCCACCAGCGCTGCTGCCGCCGTTTCAGATTGGGCATAATTCACGACAACGGTGGCCCCTGTAGCCGCCAATTCTGCGGCGATGGCTGCACCGATGCCCCGGCTTGCACCCGTGATCAGGGCCGTTTGGCCAGCGAGGGGTTGGGGA
>JAPLIF010000338.1 GCA_026389255.1 Cyanobacteriota bacterium | reverse complement strand
CGACATTCTGGATGTGGCCGATCGGTTACTGCAGATGGAGGACGGTCGCCTGTGGAGCGCCGATCGCCCCCCTGGAGGTGCTGGGCTAAGGTGACATCACAGTTCCGATCAAAACGGCGCCCATGTCGAAACGCAGAAATCTCAAGAAAGAAAAGCAAGAACGCAATAGGGCCTATGCCCGTAAGTTCAAGAAGCGCAAGTTGCGTAACGACGGTCGTGGCGAAGGAGCTGGCAATGGGGTGACGGGAACGGCCAATAATGGTGGAGCCGCCGATTAATTCGGCACCTCAGAGTCTGATTTCACTTCTCCGCCGCAGCGGCTGCAGATGTTTATCAGCGTTGTGATTCCTACCTACAACCGCTTGCCGATTCTGCGCCAGTGCCTGCAAGCGCTTGAGGCGCAGAATCTCCAAGACCCGGTTCAGCGCTATGAGGTGGTGCTTGTCGATGATGGCTCCACCGACGATAGTGTTCGCTGGCTGGACAGCCATGCCACAGCCTTCCCCCACGTCCGTTTAATTCGCCAAGACCATGGTGGGCCGGCGCTAGGTCGCAATCGGGGCGTAGAAGAGGCCCGGGGCGATGTCATTATTTTTATTGACAGCGATCTGGTGGTGACACCCGATTTTCTTGTTTGCCATGCCCAAGCCTTGGAGCGCAGTTGGGCCAGCAGCGGCAATCGGCTCTGTTTTACTTACGGTGCTGTCATCAATACCGCCAATTTCGAATTTCCAACTAGTGAACCCCATAAGTTGCGAGATCTTTCTTGGGCCTATTTTGCCACGGGTAATGTGGCCATTGACCGTAAGTTACTTGAAGATACGGGTCTTTTTGATCCAGCCTTTCGGCTCTATGGATGGGAAGACCTTGAACTTGGCGAACGCTTACGCCTGCAGGGGGTAAAGCTGGTGCGCTGTCCTGAGGCCGTTGGTTATCACTGGCATCCAGCCCTCAGCCTGGATCAAATTCCTGATCTGGCTCGGGTTGAGCGCGAACGGGCTCGCATGGGTCTGGTCTTTTTTCGCAAGCACCCCACCCGACGGGTGCGCTTCATCATCCAATTCACTTGGTTGCATCGCCTGCTTTGGGAACTGCTCACCCTGGGAGGTCTCCTCAACGAACGTAGTCTCCGGCCCCTGTTGGCCCGACTGATTCGCCAAGGCAAGCCAGGCCTGGCCATGGAGCTGCTGCGACTACCCCTTAATCGCTTGGGCGTGCGCGAGCTGTTCGCCGAAGCCCGTCGCCAGGGTTTGCGTTGAAGTGCAGCGAGGGGGCCAGGCCACCGTTTGTTAGATTGTCCATGTTCCTTTCACACCGCACACCTGCGTGTTTCGGGTGATGGCGTTTCTTGTTTTGCCTTTCGGCAAGACGGAACCGCAATCCCTGGCAGGTGGAGGCAAACCCGAAACCCCCCTGAAAATCCATGGCCGTTGTCACGCTTGCTGAAATGATGGAGGCTGGTGCCCACTTTGGGCACCAGACCCGTCGTTGGAATCCAAAGATGTCGCGCTATATCTATTGCGCGCGCAATGGTGTCCACATTATCGACCTTGTGCAGACCGCTGTCTGCATGAACAATGCTTATAAATGGACCCGTAGCGCCTCCCGTAGTGGCAAGCGTTTCCTGTTTGTGGGTACCAAGAAGCAAGCCTCCGAGGTGATTGCCCAGGAAGCCACCCGCTGCGGCGCGGCCTACGTCAACCAGCGCTGGTTGGGCGGCATGCTCACCAACTGGAGCACCATGCGGGCCCGCATCGATCGCCTCAAGGATCTCGAAAGGATGGAATCCTCTGGCGCGATTGCCATGCGTCCCAAAAAGGAAGCTGCTGTGTTACGCCGAGAACTCGATCGGCTACAGAAGTACTTGGGGGGTCTCAAGTCGATGCGTCGTCTCCCCGATGTCGTTGTGCTCGTCGATCAACGCCGCGAAACCAATGCGGTGCTCGAATGCCGCAAGCTCGACATTCCTTTGGTATCGATGCTGGATACCAACTGCGATCCCGATCTCTGCGACGTACCTATCCCCTGCAATGACGATGCTGTGCGCTCCGTACAGCTCGTGCTGGGTCGTTTGGCCGACGCCATCAATGAAGGTCGTCATGGCGCCCAAGAACGGGGCCAAGAAGAAGAGGGCTGAGCCCAAGCTCGTCTTTCATGCTTTGATCGCCACTTGACGACGTCGCTCCCTACGGCGTCATTCTTTTTTCCCCTTAGTCTTTAGCCCTTTCACTTCATTCTAACCATGGCTGAGATCATCGCCAAGCTCGTCAAAGACCTGCGCGATAAAACCGGCGCCGGCATGATGGATTGCAAGAAGGCCCTTGCTGAGTCCGATGGCGATATGACTAAAGCTGCCGAATGGCTGCGTCAGAAGGGCATTGCCACCGCTGAGAAAAAGGCAGGCCGAACCGCGGCCGAGGGCGCAGTGGGAAGTTATATCCACACCGGCGCCCGTGTGGGCGTGCTGGTGGAAGTCAACTGTGAGACGGATTTCGTCGCCCGTGGCGAACTCTTCCAAGAACTGGTCCGTAACGTTGCCATGCAAATTGCGGCATGCCCCAATGTTGAATATGTGACGAGCTCCCTCAGCTTGGGCGAGATTATCAAGCAGGCCGCCGGCAAAACCGGAGAAAACATCCAGGTGCGCCGTTTCACCCGTTTCGTCCTCGGCGAAGGCATTGAGGTCGAGAAGGCTGATTTTGCTGCCGAAGTGGCGGCAATGACATCTGCGGTCTGAGGTTCAATCTGGGGGGGAGCGGTGGTTCCCCCTACCTAGAGGGCATGCCCAAGTCAGGATGCATCCGGTTGGAGCCATGAGTGATCAAACCAAGTCAATCCTTGCCCAACGGCAAGGGGCTAATCCGCAGCTCTATCGCGACCTAGCCCTCTATCTACAGGTTGTCCGCCAGATTCTACCTGGGGCCGTTGATCAGGCCGTCTTCCATCTGGTTACCCAAGGCGAATCCTCTCTTTACACCCAACAAACTCAACAACGTCGTGATCAATTTCACGACCGTGTCCACACCCTGGTGCAACGGTGCTTGAGCCTGTTGACGGTGGAGCAGCTGGTTCCCCTTGCCGCCCAGATGGAACGGGAGCTTCAACGGCGGCGTATTGAAACCCGCCGTCAGCTGATGGAGGATTGGACCTCGGAATCCCAGGCCAAAGAACCTGCTCACCAGGAGGAGGCTCCCGACGACGAGCCCCCAACTGTTCCCCAGGGTTCGGTGAGCCTGGGTTTGTCGACTCCTGGCACACCTGCACTGTTCGGTTGGCGGGATGGGGGCCCCTTTCGTTTTGGATCCGGCCCTGAGGACGAGTCACCGCAGGCCCCAGAGCATGACGAGTCCGAGGATGGCCCCCCCGAGGCCCTCGATGCATCGCTGCCGCAGCGGCTCAGTCAAGATTCCACGGCGGTTCCGCCATCCCTGCCCATCGCAGGACCAGCAGTCTGCCCCTGAGATCGCCGCTTCCCCCTTCGCGGAGCATCGCCTGCCGCTGGATCCCGTGCTGCTGTTGCGCTGGCTGGAGGGAATTGAACAGGCCCTAGCCAGGCGCCTGCGTAACCTTTCCCATGGCCTTAACGTCGAACTATTGCGGTTAGGGGTTTGCCGTGCCCTACTTCCCGTGAGCTTGCTAGATGCGGTTCTTCAAGGCCAGATCGACCTGTTGGCCGCACCGGCCAACCTGTTGAGACTGCCCCTGCCCTTCCCCCTTAGCGATAATCCTGGGCCTTCGGTGGCCATGGCCTTGCTGTTGAGGGGAACCGATCTGGAGATGGAGGCGCCCCGGTTGCGCACCTGTCGGCACCGGCTGCAGCAGCATCGCCAGGAAGTACTCAAATTGGCCCAACAACACCGTCGTCTCCAGAGACGGCTTCAGGCCAGGGAGGCGGAGCGCCTGTGGCTGCAGGATCTCCATCGAAACCGTCCCGTCCTGGAGTGACTCCGCCAGCCTCGGACCCATTCCCCGGTCTGGGCCTAGAGGCTTGGTGTGCCCCATTGCAACAGGCTTCCAGGTTGGAGGCGGAACGGGGCTTTGGCGACCTTCAGGGTCGCCGCGAAACCTACTCAGCCTTTGTGCGTCGTTCCCTCAGCGAGACCCTTCCGGCTGGTCTCGACGGGTCGGATCAGGCCCAGCTGCAGCAATTGGCAGAGGAATTTACCGCCTATCCTGGCGCCGGCTTGGGGCGCCGTCAGCAGCTGGTGCAGAAGCTACGTCAGGGGCTGCATCAACTGCTGCTGCGTCACCGCCCCGAGCGACCCCCAGCCCCACCCAGGTTGCGGCTGGCGCCCCTGGCGACTGAAGAGTCTGCGACAGCACCTGCCCTCACGCCCGATCTGCCCTTGGCGCGGGTGCCCGGAATCGGGCCGCGTACGGCCGCACGGCTGGCGAGTTTGGGATTGTTGCTCGTGCGGGATCTGATTCGACACTATCCGCGCGATTATCTGGATTACTCCAATCTGGTGCGGATCAGTGCCCTGGAGACCGGGCGCACCGCCACGATTGTGGCCACCGTGCGTCGTAGCCATGCCTTCACCAGCCCCAGGAATCCCAACCTTTCCATCCACGAACTGCATGTCCAGGACAGCACTGGCCGGCTGCGGGTCTCGCGCTTTTATGCAGGGCGGCGCTTCACGTCTGCCGGCTGGTTGCATGCCCAGCAACGTCAGTATGCCCCGGGGGCCACGGTGGCCATCAGCGGCCTTGTCAAGGAGGGACCCTTCGGTGCCAGCTTCGGTGATCCCTTGATCGAGGTGCTGGAGGGACCCTCCAGTTCGGTGCAATCGGCACGCATTGGCCGATTAACAGCTGTTTATGCCCTAACCGAAGGGTTGTCGGCCGATAAGTTGCGTCAAGCCCTTGCCGCCGTCCTGCCGGCCGTGTCCACCTGGCCAGACCCCCTGCCTAAGGGACTGCTGGCTGAATTGGGGCTGATGGCCCGTTCCGCGGCTCTGCAGCAAATTCATCGGCCTGAGGATCAAGCCCAATTGCAGTTGGCCCGGACCCGATTGGTGTTCGACGAATTCTTGCTGTTGCAATTAGCCCTGGGGCTGCAGCGCGAACGCCTCAGGCGCAAGAGTGCACCGGCCCTGCTGGCGCCAGCCCAGGCCAACCTTGTCCATCGTTTTCTGGCGCTGTTGCCCTTTGCTCTCACTGGGGCCCAGCAGCGCGTTTTGGCTGAAATTCACACCGATTTGGCCAGGCCCCAGCCCATGGCCCGCCTGCTGCAAGGGGATGTGGGCAGCGGCAAAACTGTGGTGGCCATGGCGGCCCTGCTCACGGCGATCGAAGCCGGTTGGCAGGGAGCGCTGATGGCTCCCACGGAGGTGTTGGCGGCCCAGCATTTTGTCAAGATCGGCCAGTGGCTGCCCCAGCTTGCGGTCAGTTGTGCCCTGCTGACGGGAGCGACGCCGGCGCGGCGACGCCGGCAGTTGCTGCAGGATTTGGCCAATGGTCAGCTGCAGTTGTTGGTGGGAACCCATGCCTTGCTCGAGGATCCGGTCCAGTTCGAGCGCCTCGGCCTTGTCGTGGTGGATGAACAGCATCGTTTTGGGGTGCGGCAGCGCAATCGATTGCTGGCCAAAGGGCTTCAACCCCACTTGCTGACGATGACGGCAACCCCCATTCCCCGCACCCTGGCCCTATCGGTCTATGGCGATCTGGATGTCAGCCAGATCGATGAATTACCTCCAGGTCGAACACCGATTCGCACGCGCCTGCTGAGGGGCAGTGAGCGGGACCAGGCCTGGGAGCTGATCCGGCAGCAGGTGGCCCTGGGCCAACGGGCCTATGTGGTGCTTCCCTTGGTCGAGGAATCGGAGAAGCTGGACCTGCGCTCGGCCGTGGAGGTGCACCGCCACCTGGCCGAACAGGTGTTTCCAGAGGTCCAGGTGGGCTTGTTGCATGGGCGGCTTTCCAGCGAGGAAAAACAGCGGGCGATTAACGCTTTTGCCGGCGGGCTTTGCCAGGTGCTGGTCAGTACCACGGTGGTGGAAGTGGGGGTAGATGTGCCAGAAGCCAGCGTCATGGTGGTTGAGCATGCCGAACGCTTCGGTCTGGCCCAGTTGCACCAATTGCGCGGTCGGGTGGGGCGGGGGGCGGCCGCGTCCTACTGCCTCTTGATCAACGACAGTCAGCAAGCCTTAGCCCGCCAGCGGCTGGAGGTTCTGGTCGGCAGCACCGATGGCTTTGAGATTGCCGAAATGGACCTGCGGCTGAGGGGACCGGGTCAGGTTATGGGGACCCGCCAGTCGGGTTTGCCCGATTTGGCCCTGGCGAGCCTCAGTGATGACGGCGCCGTTTTGGAGCAGTCGCGCCAAGTGGCTCGCCGGCTGTTGGACCAGGATCCACAATTGCAAAACTTCCCCCTGCTTCTTCAGGCCTTGGCTGAGCAACGACAACGGCAACTGGAGGCTGCCCAGTTGAATTGAGGCTTGTCCAGAAGAGGTTTTTTGGGTTGATTAGCTGTTGGGTCGGACGTGGCCCATGTCCTCGCCTGTTTTGCTCCCTGGGCTGATTGCCACCATGACCTCCCTACGCCCTTGGAATGGCATCCCGATCGATGACAAGGGGGAGCCTCTCGTCCCCCTTGTCGACTTGGTGCGGCTTGAGCCTCACCCCTATCTCAGCCTGGGGGCCCCCTACGGCCCCCAGGCCTGTCCCTTCCGCCTGCGCCGGGGTGTGATGGAACGCCTGGTCCGCGCCCAAGAGGGCTTGCAGCGCCGCCACAGCCACAGCCACTGTCATTTGGCGATTTTCGATGCCTGGCGGCCGGTGGCAGTTCAGGCCTTCATGGTGAACCATGCCACCCGTCAAGAGTGTGAGGCGCGGGGCCTGGATCCCGACGGCTCCGGGCCGCAATGGGAGGCCGTGGGCCTGGAAGTAGGACGCTTCTGGGCCCCACCCAGTCTGAACCCGGCCACTCCCCCTCCCCACAGCACCGGTGCCGCGGTGGATCTCACGCTGGCCGATGCTGACGGGAGGCCCTTGGAGATGGGCGGAGCCATCGACGCCATTGGGCCCATCTCCGAACCCGATCATTACGCCTTGGCCGCCCGAGAGGACCCTGATTCAGAGGCGGCCCTTTGGCACGGGCGCCGCGTGCTCCTCGCCGCAGTGATGCAAGAGGTCGGTTTTGTGCAGCATCCCAATGAATGGTGGCATTTCAGTTATGGCGACCAGCTCTGGGCCTGGCGCCAGGGTTTCGATCGGGCCCACTACGGACGGATCGGGGCCGCGGCGCTGGAAGGCTGAAGCAGAGTTTCACCGCCAGGAGGTTCGATCAGGCCCAGTTCTTTTTGTAATGCTGTCGCCTGGGCTGGAGTCATCAACTTTTGGCTCACGCAACTGGCCAGGGTGGCCCGGGTCATCTCCGCCTGGACCTGCCGCAGGGATTCGAGCACCGCTGCCGGTTGCTCCGCCCAGGGCAGCAGGTTTTTGGCATAGCTGCTACGGATCAGATCGCCCTGGCAGGTGGTTTCATCCGGGTTGTAATGCTTGAGTCGTGGTTCCGGTGGGGGCGGATCCTGCTGGGCTGGTAACGGCTTCACTTCGGCTCCCAGGACCCCTAGGGCCAGGCCAACGCCAACGATCAGGCTGGCGCTTCTCATGCTGGGGAAACCAGGGCTTCGAGTTCGTCGGCCCGAAGGCGTTGGACGAAGTCCCCGAAGCTGCGACGACCGCCGGCATCCCGCCAGGCCACCAAAACGGGTTCCAACGTTGTTTCCAGCGCTTCCAGGGGCATCGCCTCCAGCACGGGCATGGCCAAACGGGTAAGGCCCGGACTCCCTCCCAGCCAGAGTTGGTATTGGTTGACCCCACTTCCCACCAAGGCGATCTCGGCCATGTACGGGCGGGAACAGCCGTTGGGGCACCCGGTCATCCGCACTAGCACCGATTTTTTAATGCCAAGACTGGTGAATTGGGCCTGGATCCGATCCAGTACGGCAGGCAGGATCCGCTCCGCCTCCGTGATCGCCAGTCCGCAGGTGGGCAAGGCGGGGCAGGCAATGGCGTGGCGGGCCATGGGGGCTGGAGCGCCAGGGTCACTAAAGCCCAGCTCTGATAGGGCTTGCTTAACGCTGCTGCGCTGGTGGGCACCAATATTACAAAGCAGTACATCCTGATTTGGGGTCAGACGCACATCCAGCTGAAAGGTTTCGACCAAGCGCCTCAGTCCCGCCTTGGCCGGCCCTTCCAGTCGGCCGCAGAGGAGGGGCAAGCCGACGAACCAGGTCGTTGGCGACTGCCGGTGCCAGCCCAGGTAGTCGCTGAGACGGGGTTTGGGCTCGCGCCGCAGGGGTTGGATGGGGTGGCTGAAATACCGGGTCAGTTCGTGCTGAAACCAGGCGAGGCCGCGGTCGTGGATCAGATATTTCATCCGCGCATGGGGTCTGTGCTGGCGATTGCCGTGGTCCCGCTGCAAGGCCACAATCGCCTGGATCAACGGCAGGGTCTGGGATGCCGTCACAAATCCCAAGGGCTCGGCTAGGCGGGCGAAGGTGCTCTCCTTGTTGTGGGTGCGACCCATGCCGCCACCGACATAGACGTTGCAGCCGCGGGGGCGCCCGGCCGGATCGGTGAACAGCACCAATCCAATGTCCTGGGTGAAAAGATCGACGGCGTTATCACCCGGCACGGTGACGGCGACTTTGAACTTGCGCGGCAGATAGGTGGCGCCGTAGAGGGGCTCTTCCTGATCGCCGCTAAAAACCGCTCCCTCCAACTGCTGATCCATGACTTGTTTCACCGCAGCCTGGGGGCGGATGCTGTGGCTGAGGTCGCCGTCGACCCAGAGATCGAGATAGGAGCCCTGGGCCGCCTGGGGCGTCAGGAGATCGGCGATTTGATCGGCCAAATGCCGGGCGGCCGGGTAACCGTTGTCCTCGAAGGGGGCGGCGGGCGCCATCACATTGCGGTTGATGTCACCGCAGGCCGAGAGACTCGAACCCATCGTTCGAACCACGGTGCCGATCACCTCCCGCAGATCGGCCTTGGCGATGCCATGCATCTGGAAGGCTTGCCGGGTGGTGGCTCGCAAGCTGCCGTTGCCGAGCCGATCGGCCAGCTCATCGAGGGCTAGGTAAAGGGGTGCTGGGATGCGACCACCAGGGCTGCGCAGCCGCAACATCATCTGCCAATCCTTGCCTTGCCCCTTCTGACGATTGTCCCGGTTGTCCTGTTGATAACTGCCGTGGTACTTGAGGATCTGGACCGCCGGATCCGTGAAATGGAGGCTGTCGTTGGCCAGTTCCGTGGCCAGCGGTTCCTTCAGATGGCCGCTATGGGCCTTCAGCGTCTCGATCTTGGTGGGCTTGCCATGATCTGTCGCTTCTGCTGAGCTATCGGCGCCCTTGGTCGACGACATCGGCAAGAACTGGGGCAGCTGCACCTCGAAACTAGCGAATGAGGGGCGGCCATGTTCCTGTCGATGCCGCTAACCCAGCCAGTTGATGTCGTTCCATACAGTCGGTGCAAGGCGGCTCGAGACGATGGCCACGTTTTTATTGGAGATTGGCAGCGAGGAACTTCCCGCTGATTTCGTCAGGTTGGCTTTGCCCCAGCTGCGCCAGCGGGTTGAGGACGATCTGGCGGAGGCGCGGCTGGCCTGGCAGGAGCTGCGGGTGACGGGGACACCGCGGCGCCTGGCCGTTCTGATCGGGGGTCTGGCGACCCAGCAGCAGGATCGCTGCGAGGAACGCAAGGGTCCCCCCGCCTCAGCCGCTTTTGTGGACGGCTCGCCCACGGCGGCCGCCCTTGGTTTTGCCGGGCGCTGTGGCGTGCCGCCCGAGGCCCTTGAGGTGCGGCCCACCCCCAAGGGCCCCTTTGTCTTCGCCCAGGTTCTGGAGCCGGGCCAGCCCACGACCACCGTGTTGCAGTCCCTGATTCCCGAGTGGATCTGGGCGCTGCAGGGGCGCCGCTTCATGCGTTGGGGAGCGGGCGAAAGCCGCTTCAGCCGTCCGATTCGCTGGCTGGTGGCCCTGTTGGACGACGCCG
>JAPLIF010000114.1 GCA_026389255.1 Cyanobacteriota bacterium | reverse complement strand
GCTCTACCCGACTTAAGGCAGGCACGGCCACCAAGATGGCGCTCAACATTCTCTCTACGGGGGTGATGGTGCGCCTGGGCAAGGTCCACGGCAACCGCATGGTGGATGTGGCCGTCACCAACGCCAAATTGGAGGATCGGGCCCTGCGCATCCTTGTAGACCTAGGTGGCATCTCCCGCCAAGTGGCCGCCGACCAATTGGCGGCCGCCAATGGTTCGGTCAAGCTGGCCCTGATGATGACCCTCAGCGGCCTGGGGGCCCAGGAGGCTGGAGCACTCCTCGCCGACCACGGCTCCTCCCTGCGGGCAGCCTTGGCCAGGGAAACCGGGGGGCATCGAAATCGTTAACCACCCCCACCCCCCAACTTCAGCTTCAACCCGTGAAAGGTCCCCAGTAGGGAGTGGTGAACAGATCCACCTTGCGGCGCGTCTCGGCCGGCACACTCTCAACTGGTGTCATCAAGGCATGGCGCAGGGCCTGGTGGGCCTTACTGACCGGCCGCTGATGGCCCACCCGCTGCGCCGCAACCCGCACGATCTCCTGGGCCAGGGCGGCGTTGGCGCGCAGGTTGTCGATCACCATCTCGACCGTCACCGAGGCATGTTCGGTGTGCCAGCAGTCGTAGTCGGTCACCATGGCCAGGGTGGCGTAGGCGATTTCGGCTTCCCGGGCCAGGCGGGCCTCGGTGTGATTGGTCATGCCGATCACCGAGCAGCCCCAGGAGCGATACAACTCGGACTCGGCCCGGGTGGAGAAGGCCGGGCCCTCCATGCAGAGATAGGTGCCGCCCCGATGCAGGTGATGCCCTTCCGGCATGAGGCTGTCACCCACATCTTCGAGGATGCGACTGAGGGCAGCGCAAAAGGGATCGGCCACGGTCACGTGGGCGACGACCCCTTCACCAAAAAAGGTGAGCGGGCGCTGGTGGGTGCGATCGATGAATTGATTGGGCACCACCATGTCGAGGGGTCGGTACTGCTCCTGCAGGGAACCCACCGCCGAAACCGACAGAATCCAGCGCACATTCAGGGAGCGCAGGGCCCAGATATTGGCCCTGTAGGGCACCTCGGTGGGGGTGAAGGTGTGATGGCGGCCGTGGCGGGCCAGAAAAACCACCTCCAGATCGCCGATGCGACCGATGCGCAGGCTGTCGGAGGTCCGGCCATAGGGGGTGTCCAGCTCCAGCTCCCGCCCGTCTTCAATGCCATCCATGGCATAGAGGCCACTGCCTCCGAGGATGCCGAGGCGGGCGGTGGCAAGGTCGGCACTGGCACTACTGGCCATGGAAAAGCAGAAGCAAAGTGGTGCCTCTCTACTGCAAGGCACCGCGGGATGGGAAGGGGACCCTTAGGAGGCCAGGATCAGCCCTGTTCAAGCCGTTGGGCGGAAACCACAATCCACAGCCGCCGTTCCTTGCCACCCCCCTGGGCGGGACCCAGGCCGGTGTAGATGGCCACCAGGCCGTTGGGACCGGTTTTGCAGAGGCCTGGGCGGTAGCCATAGCGGGCTCCGTGGTTGGCCAGGCTGGTGGCCGAGCGCAGACCGATGGCCTTGGAAGCCAGGCTGCTGGGCATGGTGGGCTCGGATGCCAGGCTCTCGAACTGGGCCTGGCTCAACAGTTCCGACGTTGGGGGGAGCCGCTGGCCCTGCGGTGGCTGGGGAACCGGGGCCTCCCCAGCCCCACCGGGGGGAGGGACGACCGCCGGGGAGGGGGCTGACGACGGAGCAAGGCGTTGTTCCAGGGCCTCAAGCCGGGCGAGCACCGCTTCCATGGCCCTATCAACTTGGGGAGCCAAAG
>JAPLIF010000343.1 GCA_026389255.1 Cyanobacteriota bacterium | reverse complement strand
GCCGCCTTCAGCTTCCAGGCGATGTAAGCCCTGTTGACTATCTCTCACGGCTGCTGCAGGCCCTTCGTTTGCAGGTGCTGCCAATTACGGCTGATATCGCTATCCTCTCCCGCAGCTCCCTGTTTCAGCATGGCGATCCACCTGATCGCCTGATCGCGGCCACGGCACTTCACGGTGGCTGGCCCTTGATCACCGCTGATGAAAAGCTCCGTGCTCTGCCAGACCTTCACTGCATCTGGTAGCAGCAGCTGCCATCTTGATCCCATGCCTTTCCTCCTCGCCGACAGCTTCCAATCCAGCCTGGAAAAGCTCAATGGCGAAGAGCAGAAAGCCGCCAAACTCGCTGCCTTCGAGCTGCAGATTAACCCAGCCCATCCAGGCCTGCAGCACCACCGTCTCGACAACATCAAGGACAAAAACTTCTGGACAGCCCGTGCTAGCCGTGACATCCGTCTGATCTTCCATCGTGTCGAGAGCAGCGTAATGCTCTGCTACGTCGACCATCACGACCCCACCTGCGACTGGGCCTCGCGCCGCAAGATCGAGACCCATCCCGTTATCAGTACAGCCCAGATCGTCGAGATCCGCGAAATGGTTCGCGAGATCCAGATTCCCCTCCACTCTGTTGCCGAAACAGCGCCAGCCCCTGGGCCTAAGCGGCCATTTGCGGCCCTCACGGCAGCCGACCTGCGAGGCATACGGTGATACTCAGCACTGCCGCACCCGGCCCATGACTGATCCTCATACTGACGAATCCTCGCGATTGCGCTCACTTGGTTGGCCAGCTGCTGACGTGAGCCATTTCCTGAACCTTCAAGAATACAAGCATCGCTGGGGTGCAGCCAATTTGGAAAGAGAGGAACGGCTTTTCCTGAAAAAAGCTGAATTGGCATTATTCCAGGCAGGCCTGAGCCCGTTACGTCAAGAGGCGCGTTCATCTTCCTCGCCGCGGTCATCGGCAAGTTTGACCAACCCCTTGCCAACATTGTCCAATTCTGCCTCGTATGTTGCTCTTGACTTTGAAACCGCTAATCGCTCTCGTGACAGTGCCTGCTCGTTGGCGATCATTCGCGTTGAGGCACTCCAGATCGTTTCACGCAGTTGGCGATCATTCGCGTTGAGGCACTCCAGATCGTTTCACGCACCTACCGATTGATCAGGCCGCCTTCGACCCATTTCATGTTCACGGATATTCATGGCATTACCTGGAATGACGTGAAGAGCGAGCCGACATTCAAGGATCTCTGGCGTGAATTCAGGCCGCTGTTCGACGGCGTTAGCTTCATCGCCGCTCACAACGCAAGCTTTGACAGCAGTGTCATGAAGGCCTGCTGTAATACCTATGGACTGGTTCCACCAGGCGCCCCCTACCTTTGCACCGTCAGACTTGCACGACAGACCTGGCAGTTGAAGCCAGCCAATCTGCCTAGCGTTTGTTCCTACCTAGGCTTGCGCCTTGAGCATCACAACGCCCTCTCAGATGCCGAGGCCTGCGCGTCCTTGAATGTCGGCTCGCTCTTCACGTCATTCCAGGTAATGCCATGAATATCCGTGAACATGAAATGGGTCGAAGGCGGCCTGATCAATCGGTAGGTGCGTGAAACGATCTGGAGTGCCTCAACGCGAATGATCGCCAACAGGGCCGGCCGACGGCCTCCAGGCCCTGCCTCTGACTTCGGTGGCGGGGTGGCCGATTTGGGCCCTGCCCCCTGGCCCGTCTCCGGCAGTCCGCGGCTCTGCCTCCGCCATGACCCTGGATGCCTTCGTTGCTGCGCCTCTGCCCATCCCGGATCCGCGGGGCCATGGCCGCTGACGGGCCTGCGCCCCCCCCGGGGAGTGTTGCGCTGCTGTATAAAGGCAGCTGGGGCAGACCAGCTCAGCCTGTGATCACACTCTCGCGGTCATCACGGTCGGCGATGCTCCCTGGGTAAATTTAGTTGCTCTGGTCAGTAGTCCTTGAATCGCATCACGTTCGGCGCCGGAGACCGTTTTCACAGTCTGCTACGGGAAAGAGTTCACGACTATTTCGAGCGCACGGGACAGGAGAGGCGCGATTCCGCCTCCATGGCGTTCAAATCGATCGTGATCCTTGGTTGGTTTGCTATCACCTACTGGCTCCTGGTTTTCCAGGTCAGCAATAGCTGGGGGGCGGTGGCCCTTTCGGTTTCCCTGGGCCTATCCATGGCTGCCATCGGCTTCAACATCCAGCACGACGGCGGCCATGGGGCCTATTCCCGCCACCGCTGGATCAATCGTGCCGCCGCCATGACCCTTGATCTGCAGGGGGCGAGTTCCCTGATCTGGTCCCATAAGCACAACGGCCTGCATCACACCTTCACCAATATCCCGGGCCACGACGATGACATCAACCTCGGTCTGATCGGTCGTCTGTCCCCCCATCAGCCCCATCGCTGGTGGCATCGCTGGCAGCATCTTTACCTTTGGGCCCTCTACGGGATGCTCCCCATCAAGTGGCAGTTCTTCGATGATTTTGCCGATCTCGCTAGCCGCAATCGCGGCGGCCGTTCCCTGCCTGCCCTGCGGCGAGATGACTGGTTTGTGTTCCTCGCCGGCAAGCTGACCTTCTTCTCCCTGGCCTTCCTTTTGCCGCTGCAGTTCCATCCCTTCGGCGTGGTGTTCGGCTGCTATCTAGTGACGACGATGGTGCATGGCATCGTGATTAGCGTCGTCTTTCAGCTGGCCCACTGCGTCGAGGAGGTGGAGTTCGCCGGCATCGACCCCAACTCTCTAACGATGGGCCCTTGGGCGAATCACCAGCTGGCCACCACGGTGGACTTCAGCCGTTCCAATCCCCTGCTGAGCTGGCTGCTTGGTGGCCTCAATTTCCAAGTGGAGCATCACCTCTTCCCCCGCATCTGCCACGTCCATTACCCCCAACTCTCCGTAATTATTGAACAGACTTGTAGGGACTGCGGGGTTCCCTTCCGCTCCCACCGATCCTTCCTCTCAGGGATAGCCTCCCACAGCGTTGCAGGGTGTCGGTGGTCCAGGTGGCAATACCGGTGCCGAGGAAATCGTTGTCGTTGGTCCAGATTGCAGCAGTCAGGGCGAGGGCGGTGGCCACGACTGGCCAGTCTTGGGGATCGCGTAGGGAACGCTCGCGTGCTTCATCCTCGAGCGCGGCGCAGATGCTCTCATCGAGAATGACAATGTTCGCCTCTATGGCCCCAAGGCAAGCTTGGGCCAGTTCTATGCCGAGGGCGGGCTCGAGACCGCGGCGACGGATGAATGCGGCGGTACGGCGGGGGAGTTCGACTTGTGTTTCGCCCCACATCTGCTCTGGCAGGAATAGTTCGATCCGCTGATCGCCCAAGCGGGTTCGGCCCGCGACCCTGAGCAGTTCGCCGACGAGCACATTGGTGTCGACGACGAGTCGCATCAGCTCTGGCTAGGGCTGGAAGAGATCTCGCGGACGAGTTCGTCCTCGTCGATGCCCGAGCGGCAGACGAGGTCATCAACGAGCCTGCCGAGTCGGCCGATCACCTCGCGGCCGATCCGCCGGTCCTTGGCCGTGATCGGCACAAAAAAACCGATCGGCTCGCCGTGTCGTTCGATCACTAGGGTCTCACCGCCGGCGAGGATCGAACTCGCCTTGTCCCTGAACTCCCTGATACCGATCGTTCTCACTGTTCAACCTCATGTGTGACCACAACTGTAGCCACAACCTGGCGACGGGGCGAAATGGGTTCAGAAGGTCGGTGGGTTCGTAGACGGGTTTGCTCCCCTACCGGCGGGACTTCGCCGCCAAGTTCCTCATGCTCCTTGCCTGAGGATCGCGCCGCCGCAGGCCGGATTGGCCTCCGCTGTAACCACCCCCCCAAGCTTCTAGGCTGGATTCTTGTTGGCTGGAAAGGCTTTGAGCGCCGGCACCCTTTACGACAAGGTCTGGGATCTGCATCGGGTGGCCGAGCTGCCCGGGGGCGCCACCCAGCTGTTCATCGGCCTGCACCTGATCCATGAGGTCACCAGTCCCCAGGCCTTCACGGCCCTGCGGGACCTGGGGCTGGGGGTGCGGCACCCGGAGCGCACCGTGGCCACGGTCGATCACATCGTGCCCACCACCTCCCAGGCGCGGCCGTTTGCCGATCCATTGGCTGAGGAAATGCTGGCCACCCTGGAGACCAACTGTGCCCAGTACGGCATCCGCCTGCATGGCCTGGGCAGCGGCCGTCAGGGCATCGTCCATGTCATCGCCCCCGAGCTGGGCCTGACCCAACCGGGCATGACCGTCGCCTGCGGCGATTCCCACACCTCCACCCACGGCGCCTTCGGCGCCATCGCCTTCGGCATCGGCACCAGCCAGGTGCGCGATGTATTGGCCAGCCAGAGCCTGGCCATGTACAAGCTCAAGGTGCGGCGCATCTGGGTGAACGGCTGTCTCCAGGACGGCGTTTATGCCAAGGATCTGATCCTCCACATCATCCGCGTGCTGGGGGTCAAGGGCGGCGTTGGCTACGCCTACGAATTCGCTGGACCTGCCATCGAGGCCCTGTCGATGGAAGAGCGCATGACCCTCTGCAACATGGCCATCGAGGGCGGCGCCCGCTGCGGCTACGTCAATCCGGATGCCGTCACCTTCGCCTATCTCAAGGGTCGGCCCCACGCTCCAGCGGCTGAGGCCTGGGAGCGGGCCCTGGCCTGGTGGAGCTCCTTGGCCAGCGGCCCCGACGCCGTTTTCGATGATGAGGTGCTGTTTGATGCCTCGTCCATCGCCCCCACCATCACCTGGGGCATCACCCCCGGCCAGGGCATCGGCGTCGACGAAACCGTTCCCACCGCCGACCAGCTCGACCCCGAGGAGCGCCCCCTGGCGCAAGAGGCCTACCGCTACATGGACCTGGCCCCCGGCGCCCCGATCGCCGGCCTACCGGTGGATGTCTGCTTCATCGGCAGCTGCACCAACGGCCGTCTCAGTGATCTGCGGGCGGCGGCGGCCGTGGCCCGCGGCCGCCAGGTGGCTCCCGGCATCAAGGCCTTCGTGGTGCCGGGATCGGAGCAGGTGGCGGCCGCCGCCGAGGCCGAGGGCCTTGATGCGGTGTTCCGTGCCGCCGGTTTCGAATGGCGCGAACCGGGCTGCTCCATGTGCCTGGCGATGAATCCCGATCGCCTCGAGGGCCGCCAGATCAGCGCCAGCTCCTCCAACCGCAACTTCAAGGGTCGCCAGGGCTCCGCCAGCGGTCGCACCCTGCTGATGAGCCCGCAGATGGTGGCTGCTGCCGCCATCTGCGGCCATGTCGCCGATGTGCGTGATCTGCTTCCCGCTGAACCGTCCCCCGACTCCCGTCCATGAGCAGCCCCGCCCCCTTCCCCATCGGTGCGATCCGGCACTGCTGCGGTCGCGCCGTGACCGTGGTCGGCGATG
>JAPLIF010000331.1 GCA_026389255.1 Cyanobacteriota bacterium | reverse complement strand
ATTCAATGCAAGGTACAAACTGAAGATAAACAAGGTAAAACGTATCCACCGTGCCTTTGGGTGCAGCGCAGTAATGACACCCCCCTACATCTCAACCTTCTCTGGAGCACTCTGGTAACTAATCTAAAGCCAATCAAAAACGACAGATTTCTGTGTACACCACCTGGCGATCTCCCTGCATCGGTAGAGGATAAGCTGGTTATTTCGGCTGACTACTGGCTGTCAACTCAAACGGAGATGAAGCCTGTCGCTAAAGACAAGCTGCAAAAATTGGAATGCGATAAAACTCACCTTTTGCCCTCAAAAACTATAAAGCCTTAAGCTTCCTGCCATCCAGGATCAATTCGAATCCCCTCCCAATAGGAAACACAAAACCCAGGCATTATTCAGCTGGCCCCTACACCGAAAGACGCGGCTGCCCCAGCAATCCACCACCTTGCTGACCCGGAAGTGGTGGTCGGCGGCGGCGGCCACCAGGGGCTGGTGGGTGACGCAGAACACCTGGCGCATGGCGGCCAACTGCTTCAGCAGGGCGGCCATGGCGCCACTGACGCGGCCGCTGACGCCGGAATCGATTTCGTCGAACAGCAGGGTGACCTGGGGGTCGGCGGCGGCCAGGCAGGTCTTGAGGGCCAGCAGAAAACGGCTCATCTCGCCGCCGGAGGCCACCTCGGCCAGGGGGGCCAGGGGTTGGCCGGGATTGGCCGAAAACAGGAAGCAGACCGCATCGCTGCCGTCTTCGGTGGCGGGGGCGGCCTGCAGCGCCACCGCAAAGCGCACATGGGCCAGCCCCATGGGACGCAACGCCTGCATCAGCTGCTGCTCCAGCTGGCGGGCGGCGACGGCCCGGGAGGCGCCCAGGGCGCCGTGAGCCTGGTCGCGCTGCTGCCGGGCGGCGAGCTCCTGCTGCTCCAGGGCCGCGAGGGCGGCGGCGGCACCCCCTGGCGCCAACTGCAGACGCAACTGGTCGCGGCGCGCGATCAGGGCGGGTAGATCGAGACCATGGCGCCGTTCGAGGGCCTTGAGCTGGGCCATGCGCTCCTGCAATCCGGCGAGGCTTTCAGGGTCGCTGTCGAGGGCGGCGCCGTAGCGATCGAGCTGGCGGGCCAAATCCTGCAAGGTTTCGAGGCCAGCGACGCAAGCCTGGCGCAAGGAATCAACGCTGGCATCGAGGCCGGCCATGGTCTGGAGTTCGTGCTCGCAGGCGGCGAGGTGGTCGAGCACCGATGGCGCCGCCTCGGCCCCCTCCACCAGTCGACCCAACAGCTGCATCACCCCCTCCTGCAGGCGCACGCCGTGGGCCAGCCGATCCTGATCGGCCTGGAGCCGCTGGCGCTCGAGGGGATCGTCCAAAGCCGCCGCCTCCAGGTCCTCCAGCCACTGCTCCTGCTGAAGCCGCTCCCGCTCGATGGCCGCCTGCTCGGCGGTCGCCCGCTCCAACGCCGCCGCCGCCGCCTTCCAATGTTGAAAGGTCTGGCGCCCGGCCTCCAGCAGCCCCTGG
>JAPLIF010000203.1 GCA_026389255.1 Cyanobacteriota bacterium | reverse complement strand
CTCCGGGGCGTGGCTGAGGGTGGCGATGGTGGTGCCCGGTTCGGGCTCCGGGGCCACCGCCGGCAGACCCGCCTCTTGACCCAAGGGACTGGTGGTCGGTTCGCGGTCGAGGGCCAGGGTTCCATGGCCTGGCCCACGGTTGACTCCGCCTTTTCCCAGGCCGGATCCCGGGATGGCGCAGAGGCCCGCCTTGGTCGAGGAACAGCGGGCCCAGGGCCTGCGGCTGGAGCAGATGGCCCGGGAGCTGCCCGACCCGGTACCGGAGGTTCCCGAAGAGCTGCGTCAGGCGGGCCTGGAGGCCCTGCAGGCCGATCTCCGGGCCCTGGCCCAGCGTCTGCAATCCCTTGAACCCGTCAACATGTTGGCCCTCGAAGAATTGGAGCAGCTGGAAACCCGCCTGGCCGAACTGGCCGAACGGCTGGCGGTGCTGAGCCATGAACGGGAAGAACTGCTGCTGCGCATTGAAACGGTGGCCACCCTGCGCCAAGAGGCCTTTCTGGAGGCCTTCAACGCCGTCGATGGCCACTTCCGCACCATCTTCGCCGGCCTCTCCGATGGCGAAGGTCAGCTCCAACTCGAAAACCCCGCCGATCCCCTGGAGGGGGGGCTCACCCTGGTGGCCCACCCCAAGGGCAAAACCGTTCGCCGTCTGGCCGCCATGTCCGGCGGCGAGAAGTCGCTGACCGCCCTGAGTTTCCTGTTCGCCCTGCAGCGCTTCCGCCCTTCGCCCTTCTACGCCCTCGATGAAGTGGACAGTTTTCTGGACGGGGTCAACGTGGAGCGCTTGGCGGGCCTGATTGCGGCCCAGGCCGAGGGGGCCCAGTTTCTGGTGGTGAGCCACCGGCGCCCCATGATCACCGCCGCCACCCGCACCATCGGTGTCACCCAGGCCCGCGGCGCCCACACCCAGGTGGTCGGTTTGCCGCCGGCGGCCTGAGCTGGCGGGGTAAGTCACAATGGGCCGACTGGGCCCCGGACTTGACTTCCTCCATCCCCCCTTCCACCGATTCCACCGTCGCCGCCGCCAGCGATCGCCTCTGGCTGCGCTCCGAGCTGATGGGCACCCAGGTGATCACCCGCGACACCGGCCGTCGCTTAGGGGTGGTGGGAGAGGTGGTCGTGGATATCGATCGGCGCGAGGTGGTGGCCCTGGGGTTGCGCGACAACCCCCTCACCCGCTTCCTGCCGGGCCTCCCCCGCTGGATGCCCCTGGATCGCATCCGTCAGGTGGGCGATGTGATTCTGGTGGATTCCGCCGATTCCCTTAGCGAAAGCTTCGATTCGGAGCGCTATAGCAAGGTGATCAACTGCCAGGTGATCACGGAATCGGGGGCGGTGCTGGGCCGGGTGCTGGGCTTCAGCTTTGACATCGAAACCGGCGAATTGACCACCCTGGTGCTGGGGGCCCTGGGGGTGCCCCTGTTGGGGGAAGGGGTGCTTAGCACCTGGGAGCTGGCGGTTGAGGAGGTGGTCAGCAGTGGCACCGACCGAATCATTGTTTATGAGGGGGCTGAAGAGAAGCTCAAACAACTGGGCACGGGCCTGCTGGAGAAACTAGGCATCGGCGGCTCCAGCTGGGAGCAGGAAGAGCGGGAACGCTTTCGCGGTGCGGCGGTGCCCGCCGAAAACCAGCTGGCCCCGGGCCAACCGACGGCGGCCGAGCAGCGCCGCATCCAACCGGCCCGTAGCCGCGCCTTCGAACCGGAAGCCGAGTTGGAATACGTCGAGCTGGAGGAGCGGCGCCAGCGCGCACCCCTGCGCCAGCGCCGCTACCTGGATGAGGACAGTGAACCGCGGCAGGAAAACTACCGGGATGCCGAGTCCCCTTATCGGGAGCAAGATCCCAATCCAGAACCCGCCGCTCGCTACCGCGAACGGCAAGTTTGGAACGACGATCGCAATCGCAATGAAGATCGTGAGCGGAATGAAAGTCGTGATCGGAATGAAAGTCGTGATCGGCAGGACGATCGCGATAGCCGCGATCGCCAGGACCCACCCCGCTACCGGGATCCGGAACCCGAGCCAAGGCGCAGCGCCTATGGGGACGAGGACCTAGGCAGCAACGAAGCCGAGCGATCCCCGGGCCGGCGTGCACCGGAGGAATGGCCCGCCGAGCCGGCCACCAACCTGCCCCTTTCCTATGGCACCGCACCGGTCGATGTGGAGGCCGAACCCATGGACGATCCTTGGTGAAGCCCCAAGCGGCAGCTGTGCCAGGCTGACGCGGCCCTTGGGGAGAGGTCCCTCGGGGCCTGGAGACCATGAAAACCCTGTTCGTCTGTCATGAGGGCCAGCGGACCGGGGCACCCCTGTTGCTGCTCTGGCTGATTCGCTGGTTGAAGAGCCACAGCGCGATGCAACCGGTGCTGGCGCTGATGCGGGATGGTCCCCTCAAGGAGGAGTTCAGCGCCCTCTGTCCCACCTACACCTTCGAACGGCCGGGGTTGGAGCGTTGGCACCGGCGGCTGCGGCGCAAGATTTTGCCCGGCCCGCCCTTGGATCCGGACGCCTGGCTGGCGGACCTTGTGGCCAAGGAACAACCCGATTGCCTCTACCTCAACACCTTGGTGCTGGGGGGAATGCTGGGCAAAGTGGCCCTCGATCCCAAGCGGATGCGGGTCATCAGCCACGCCCATGAGATGGAAATTGGCCTGCAACTCTCCAGCACCCGAAGGGATGTTGAACGCCAGCTTGCTGCTTCCGATTTGGTGATCGCCTGCGCCGGCGCAGTCCGCGACAACCTGATCAACCATTACCAACTGGCGCCTGAACGCTGCAGCCTCATCACCGAGTACATTCCCTATACCCAACCCCAACAACTACTCGAACTTTGCTGTAACGACCATCCATCCCAGGCGGTGATCGACACCCTTCAGCAACACCGTGGCGCCGGCGAATTTCTCTTTGGCATGGCCGGTTCCGCCATCGATCGCAAGGGCTTCGACCTGTTTCCCCTGCTGCTGCGGGCCTGCGAACGTCGGTTTGGCCCGGTGCCCTTCCGGGGCGTCTGGGTCGGATGCGGCCCCGGATCCCTGGCCCACAACAAGGCTGAGCGGGATCTGAACCTGCTGGGCTTGCGACATCGCGCCCTGTTGCTGCCGGGGGTGTCCTGCGGTGCGGCCGCCTTGCGGCAACTGCATGTGCTGGCCCTGCTCTCCCGGGAAGACCCCTATCCGGTGGTGGCGCTGGAGGCCGGCGCCATGGGCATTCCCACGGTATGTTTTCGCCATTCCGGTGGCATCGCCGAACTGGCCGAAACGGGCTGCGGCATAGCGGTCGACTATCTCGATCTCGACGCCTTCGCCGCCGCCCTCTACCGCCTGCAGCAGGACGCCTCCGAACGGCAGCGCCTGGGAGAGGCTTTCAAAACCCGGGTCTTTGCGGCCAATACGGTGGCCACCCAGGCCCCCCGGATCGCCGCCTTGATCGAAGGGCCCTAAGGGGGAGGCGGCCGCGAGGCGCCCGAGGACCTAAGCCCGAGGACCTAGAGGCCCGAGGGGTGGGGCCCGCTTCAGGCCTCGGGCTGGAAATCGAGCGAGGCGGAATTGACGCAATACCGTTGACCCGATGGCGCCGGTCCATCGTTGAAGACATGGCCGAGGTGGGCGTCACAGCGGGCGCAGCGGATCTCGGTGCGGACCATGCCGTGGCTGCTATCGGTGTGAACCGTGATCGCTTCGGGATTGACACCCTCCCAGAAACTGGGCCAGCCCGTGCCGGAATCAAACTTGGTGTCCGAGCGAAACAAATCGGCGCCGCAGCAAATGCACCCATAGGTGCCCTGGCCCTTGTGGTTCCAATAGGTGCCACTAAAGGCCCGTTCGGTGCCCCCTTGGCGGGCGACGCGGTATTGCTCGGGGGTGAGGCGCTCGCGCCACTGGGCATCGTCCAGGGTTTTAGGGCGCTCGTGGGGGGGGAGGTCGCCGCAGCTCAGCGGTTCGGCCATCGAACGTCCGCAAGGGGTCCCGGGTGATGGGGTCAGGCTAAAGGCCGTTGGCACCCCCGGGGTCCGTCAAGGCCATTCTGAGGCCCCATTCCCACCCGCCCGAGCGGTTGGCGACCAGTGGTTGGCGAGGGCAGCCTGAAGGGCCCATCAACCCCGACGGCGGCCTGGGCCAGCAGATCCAGGGCCTCCGCCTCGGTGGCGGCCCGCATCAACCGCTGACGCAGCTGGGCGGCACCGATAAACCCCTGGCAGGTCCAACCCATGTGCTTGCGGGCAATCAGCAACCCCTGGTCGCCCCGTTGGGCCACCAGGGCGCGCAGGTGCTCGCTGGCCAGGGCGAGGCGCTCGGCGGGGCCCGGCAGGGGCGGCAAGGGTTGACCCCTGAGGGCCCGATCGATGCGGCCCACCATCCAGGGTGCCCCCATGGTGGCCCGGCCCACCATCACGCCATCGGCCCCGGTCTGGGCCAGGCAGGCCAGGGCCGCCTCCGGGCCGGTGATGTCGCCGTTGGCGATCACGGGAATCGAGAGGGCGGCCTTGACCCGGGCGATCGCCCCCCAGTCCGCCCGGCCCTGGTAGCCCTGCTCGCGGGTGCGGCCATGCAAGGTGAGCAGTTGGGCCCCGGCCTCCTGCAGCCCCAGGCAGAAGTCCA
>JAPLIF010000329.1 GCA_026389255.1 Cyanobacteriota bacterium | reverse complement strand
TTCCTCAAAACGCCCGATTCCGCCTGACTACCTGGCGCAGCTTTTTCAGCAGCGCAGTCAGAGCCGATTGATCCGATTTGATGAGCTGCCGGTTATGTCTGCTCAATGCGAGGATCTGGATACCATGTTGCTCGAACGTTTTCACCCTCAATTATCGCCAGACGCCAATTGGCAGTCGAAGACAGGCCTGGTGGTTGAGGCGGAAGATGGATCTCTCCACCCTTCCGTGGCGGGAGTGCTGCTTGCCAGCCTCAATCCCCAGCAATTCCTGAGCGGCGCTTATATCCAGGCTGTTGCCTATGCGGGTACCGAGGTAACGCCCCAGGGAGAGGACGTCATGTACCAGCGTGACGCTGCCGATCTCACAGGCCCATTGGATCAACAGATCACAGCCGCCTGCAGGTTTGTGGCTCGCAACAGCCGCACCGGAGCTGCGAAGACGCTGGAGGGAGGCCGGATTGACCGACCGCAGTTTGATGCTCTGGCTGTGTTCGAAGCCATCACCAACGCCGTTGCCCATCGCGATTATTCCATCCCCGGCAGCAAGGTGAGAGTCCGTCTCTTTGATGATCGCCTCGAAATCTTTTCGCCGGGCATGCTGCCAAACACGATGACTCCTGAAAGCTTGCCGCTGCGTCAGGCTTGCCGCAATGAGCTGGTCGCCAGCCTGCTTGCGCGTTGTCCTGTAGAGGCTGCTGCAGGCGTCAGCCATCGCCGCTACATCATGGATCGTCGCGGCGAAGGTGTGCCCTTAATTATTTCTCGAACACTGGAGTTGTCAGGACAGCTTCCGCATTACCGCCTCATTGACAACAACGAGCTGCTGCTCACGATTCCTAGTGCTCTGTGATGTTGACCTTGCTGATCAGACCAAACTCAATTTCAAAATGCCAGCCTCGATATTCCGGTCATTAGGTACTGAATCGCCTCACGCCCCCGCCGCGGCAAGGCCTCAACTGCTCCAGCCTCGATCAGCTGCTGCAGTGTCTGAGATACCGAGGGTTGCTTCACCTGCCACAGCTCCACCAGCTGGGCTTAGTATGAATGGGTCCTCTTGGGTGGGCTGCCAGAAGGGTGAAGAGCGCGGGTTCTAGGCCCAAGAGGTTCGGCAGCGCCATGGCGTCAAGTATTGGCAAAGGCCTTCAGACAGCCAATACCGGACACGTAATGGCCAATCTGGCAATACCAGCTCCGCCGCATTCAGCAGGATTCTCAATAAATGCCATTCATTAAGAATCCTGCTAACGTGCGTTTATTGAGAATCCAAGTAGGTCATGGCCGCAGGCGAGCAGGTGATCCGCGCCCCTGCCCAGTTGGGGGTGCTCCTTAAAGGCGTCCGACGGCAGCAGGGCCTGAGCCAGCAGGATCTGGCCCTCAAGGCCGGTGGCACTAGCCAGGCCCGGCTCTCCCAGCTCGAATTGCAACCGGGGCGCCTCACCCTGGAGCGCCTGCTGTTGATCCTGGCCGCCCTCGACCTCGAGCTGGTGGTACGGCCGCGCCAGAGCCCCACCGAGAAGGCCGAGTGGTGATGGGCAGGCCAACGCGGGCGCTCTCCCTGGCGGTGTGGATGAACGGCGAACGGGTCGGCACCTGGACCTTGCCGGCCCGGGGGGATCAGACCTTCACCTACGCCGAATCCTGGCTGCATTCCCGTCAGTTCCGACCGTTGTCGCTGTCCCTGCCGGCGGGCCTCGGGGCCTCATCACTCAGCGGCAACGCCGTGGCGAGCTGGTTTGACAACCTCCTTCCGGACAGCGACGCCATCCGCCGCCGGGCCCAGACCCGGTTTCAGACCGCCAGCACCAGGGCCTTCGATCTGCTGGCTGCGGTCGGACGCGACTGTGCCGGCGCCGTGCAGCTGCTGCCGCCTGACCAGGAGCCCAGCGGCATCGATCGCATCGAGGCCAAGCCCCTGAGCGAACGGGAGATCGGCCGGCGCCTGCGCGCCGTCACGGCGGCGCCGGCTCCAGGATCCCTGGGCCCTGAGTCCGATGAGCTCCGGCTCTCCGTGGCCGGTGCCCAGGAGAAAACCGCCTTCCTCTGGCACAACAACCAATGGTGTCTGCCGCTGGGCAGTACCCCCACCACCCACCTCTTCAAGCTGCCGATGGGTGTGATCGGCGCCGGCCAGATTGATTTCAGCAGCTCTGTGGAGAACGAGTGGCTCTGCAGCAGGCTGCTGATGGCCTATGGGCTGCCAGTGGCCACCACAGAGATGGCAAGTTTCGACGGCGAGTGCTGCCTAATCGTGCAACGCTTTGACCGTCGGCTGCATGCCAGTGGCACCTACTGGCTGCGCCTACCCACTGAAGATTGTTGCCAGGCCACCTCCACACCAGCCGCCAACAAATACGAAAACAATGGCGGTACCGGCATGATGGCCATTGCCGAGCTGCTGGCCCAATCCTCCGAGCCCAGCGATCTGGCCACCTTTTTCAAGGCGCAGGTGTTGTTCTGGATGCTGCGCGCCATTGATGGCCACGCCAAGAACTTCAGCTTTTTCCTCAATCCCGGCGGCCGCTTTCAGCTCACCCCGCTCTACGACGTGCTCTCGGCCTGGCCGGTCCTTGGTCGGGGCAGCGGCCAGTGGCCCCAGCAAAAGCTCAAGCTGGCGATGGCCTGGTTTGGCGAAAAAGGCCGTTACACCAAGCCTTTGGAGATCACAGGCCGCCGCTTGCGGCTCACCGCAAAACGGCTTGGCCTGGGCGACGCCCAACCCATCCTCAACGCGCTAATCGCCCAGACGCCAACTGTGATTGCTGCGGTGCAGGCCCAGCTGCCGGCTGACTTTCCCCAAACCGTCGCCGAACCGGTGTTCACTGGTCTGCAAACCTCCGCCAGCCAGCTTCAGCGCCAACAGCTTTAGCGCCAACTCCCCTGATGCCAGCCTCCACCGCCGCCACCAGCCGCATCCACGAAAGCCTGGACACAGCCCTGGCTCGCAAGCGGGTGGTGCTCTGGTACGACCCCAATGGTGAGTGGACCTCGGAGTTCGATGACTACCAGGCCCCTCAGGCCGAGAAGCTGCGGGTGGAGGGCAATGAGTTCTCCGTAAAGGTGGCGATCAGCCGGGCGCCCCTGGAGCAGCGGTTTCTGCTCTACCTGCCCATTGCCAAGCCCCCGGAGCAGGGCAACTGGCTGCTGGACCTGCTGCTGGCGGGCCATGAGTTCACGGCCGATCGTGCCTCGCTCGATATCCAGGAGGCCGGTCTCACGCTGGAGTTCAAGGAACTGGCCCAGCAGCACAAGGCCTTCTTCCGCTCACCGGTGCGCAACACCAAGCTCAAGGAGCTGCTGCGCCCCAACGACGACGAGACCGCCGTGCGGCTCAAGATGCTCGCGGTGCTGGCCAAGCAGCAGGCCGACATCGACAAACTGCTGCTGCATGCCTTCAGCCAGCTGGATCCGGCCATTCCCGATGGCGATGACCCGGTGGAGGCCCTCTACGGCAACCACCAGCTGAGCCGTCATTTCTGGAGGGCGGTGGGCGAGAAGTTCGGCTACGCCAGCCCCGAGCCCAACCTGCGCGACTTCGCCGTTGCCCTGTTCAACAGCGTCAGCAGCATCGGTCCTGCTGGCGAGCTGCTCCCCCACGCCCGGGTGTTTATCAGCATCTGGAAAGACAGCCTCAGCGCCAGGCCGGCCTTTGAGCAGTGGAGCGATCACCTCGCCACCGTGCTGCGCATCGAGGAGCAGCTCAACGATGCGCCAGACAGCTACGACCCCGACGACGACGACAGTTACGAGCTGATCGAGCGCTTTGTGCTCAGCCGCCTGCTGCAACGCTTCCAGGGCGACGGCAATTCGGGGGGCCAGCGCGTCAGCGATGCCGAGCTGTTGCACGCGATTCGCAACCGCAGCAGCTCCTGCTGGTTCGAGAAGCATCAGCACGGCTACAGCGCCCTGGAGCAGGCGATCACCTTCCGGGGCTTGCTGGCGAAGGCCGATCTGCAGGTGCCGAACTTCGAGGAGGGGCTGCAGCGTTACTGCAACGGCTGGTGGCGCCTGGATCAGGTCTATCGCCGCTGCATCTTCCACGCCCGCACCTACCAACAGCCCGGGCTGCTCAAGCCCCTGCGCGACTGGCTGGAGGCCCAGTACATCAATAACGTGCTGCTGCCCCTGACCAACCGCTGGAGCGATCAGGTGGCTGGTCTGACCAGCTGGGGATCGACCTCCCTGCCGCGCCAGAAGGAGTTCCATATGCGCTATGTGCATGCGCCGCTCTCCTCCAAGGGCCTCAAGCGCCTGTTTGTGGTGATCTCCGATGCCCTGCGCTACGAGGCCGCCCGCGACTTCGCGGATCGCCTCAACAGTCAGGCCGGCAAGGGCTGGCAGGCCGAGGTGGATGCCCTGCTGGGGGTGCTGCCCAGCTACACGCAGCTGGGGATGGCCGCCCTATTGCCCGGTGCGCAGCTGGGCCTCAACCCCAGTGATTCCTACGCCCTGGTGGATGGCCAGAGCACCAGCAGCACCGAGGACAGAGACAAGATTCTCAAGGCCTACGCCAAGGGCCGGGCCAAGGCAATCAAAGCGGAGGATTTTCTGGCCCTCGCCACCAGCAAGGACGGTGCCGAACTGACCCGGGATCACGACCTGATCGTGATCTATCACAACCGCATCGACCGAATCGGCGACAAGCGCGAGAGCGAGGCCGACACCTGCCAGGCGGTCGAGCACACTTTCGACGACCTGGAGCAGATCCTGCGCAAGATCGCCAGCCTTAAGGGCAGCCAGGCCGTCATCACCGCCGATCACGGCTTCCTGTTCCAGCAGGAGCCGGTCGACGCCAACGACCGGGCCCCGTTCCCTACGGCCAAGGAGCTCAGCTTCAAAAAACGGCGCTTTGCCTTGGGCACTGGCATCAAGGCCAGTGCCGGCCAAAAGGTCTTCACGGCTGATGAGTTGGGGCTCTCCGGCAACTGGGAGGCCGTCTTCCCCCTGGGTCTAGATCGCTACCCCCGCTCCGGCTCGGGCTCACGCTTCGTGCATGGGGGCACCTCCCTCCAAGAGGTGGTGGTGCCGGTGATCCGGCTCAAGCGTGAACGCAAGGACGAGAGCCGGCTGGTGGAGGCCGAGCTGCTGCGGATGCCCGCCAAGATCACCATGGGCAAGCTCTCCTTCGGCCTGTTCCAGCTGGGGCCGGTGGAGCCCAAAAAGCGCCTGCCCTTGCAGCTGCGCATCGGCCTCTACGCCAAGGTCGATGGCACCCTGCTCTGCGCCCATCGCACCGTGCTGCTGGATTCCGCCGCCAGCGAGGCCCGCGAGCGGGAGCAGCAGGTGGTCCTGGAGCTTTCCAACGCTGCCGACGACTACAACAACCAGATCCTGGAGCTCCGCCTCGAGCGCCAGCTCGACGGTGTCGCCACGCCGGTGCCCTACAAGACTGTGGAGCTCAAGCTGCAGCGGCCCTTCGGCAGCGACTTCGACGACTTCTGATCCCCCCATGGTCACCAGCGCTGCCCCTCCGGCCCAAAGCCCCCTGGATCAAAAGATCCTCAAACACTTCCCCGGCCTGGTGGTCCGCAAGGACCTCACCACCGAGCTCATGCAGAACGCCGTGGTGCCCACCTATGTGCTCGAGTACCTGCTCGGTCAACACTGCGCCACCGACGATCCGGCCCTGATCAGCGAAGGGCTGGAGTCGGTGCGGCGGATCCTCGCCAAGCACTACGTGCACCGCAACCAGGCAGAACTGGTGAAATCCACGATCAAGGACAAGGGCAGCCACAAGGTGATCGACAAGATCACCGTGACCTTCAATGAAAAAGGCGGTTTCCATGAGGTGGAGTACACCAACCTCGGCATCAAGAAG
>JAPLIF010000135.1 GCA_026389255.1 Cyanobacteriota bacterium | reverse complement strand
GCCGGTGGATTTCGCGGGCGTAGTCGGTCCAGGTGCCCTGGCCCCAGTAGCGGAAGCAACTGGTTTCTAGCAGCAATAGGTGCAGCAGTGCCTCTTGGTAGGCAGCGGTCTGGGTGACGGCCGGATCCTGGGCCACCAGGGCATCAAAGCGCTGGTGGAATTGGGCGCTGAGGCTATGGATCGGCTCCAGCACGTTGGCGTAGCCCTCCACCCAGCTGAGGTTGTTGGTCCAGGAGGCGCCGGCCATTGACAGGGGCGGATCCTGCTTTTGCAGCGCGGCGATCGCGGCGTCCACGCTTTCGGGGCTGGTGGGGGCCTTCAGGTGCTGCCACAGCCGGTGTTGATGCACCGCCTGAATCACCGGCAAATCGCCTTCTTGCACCCCGGCGGCCGCCAGTAAGTCCAGATATTCCGTGCCGTTGATCGCGACCGTGCCCGACTGGCCGCCCTCCGACCGGGCGATCTTGTGGTGGGCCTGCAGGAAGGCCGGCGGGAATTCATTCATCATCACGCCGCCGTTTTCGCCGTCGGCGATCTGGGAGACGATCGAGGGCACTGTGATTCCCCCCAGCTCCTGCCGATCCAGCCCCAGGGCTTCGTAATAGGGCTGCATCTGGCCCACCAGCTTGGTATCGGAGCCCTGGGTTTTGATCAACGCCACGATCGACGCCGTTTCCCCCCTGGAGTTACGCGCCAGCAGCCGATTGGGGATCACCTTTTGGTGCGACGTCAGGCTGGTGCCATCGAGGTTTTCAACGCTGTGTTCCTGCACCAGCAGCCAGCGGTAGCCGCATTCCTTGAGGGCCTTCACCAATTCGTAGAGGGTGTCGGGATGGTTGGGCAGGTGCATCTCCGGTGGCGAGAAGCCCTTCACCCGCTGCAGGGCCTCCGTGCCGAACAGGGCGGCGAAATGGTGCTGCCAGGCCAGGATCTGCAGCTTCAGGTCGGGAATCGGGGTGGAGGGGGCCACGGCATGGCTCCAGAACGTTCCCAGCCACTCGACATGGGGTTGCAGGGCGGGATCACAGGCCAGCCGGTGCAGGGCTTCGATCACATCCGGGCGACCCATCTGCTCCAGGCCCCAGAGCAGGTTGCCGGAGTAATCCAGCATGATTCGCGGATCGCAGCCTTCGGCGATCAGTTGGGGCAGGATCTCGGCCATGCGCCGATAGCAGTGGGCAAAGGCCTCGGCGTTGTGGTTATCGCCCTCGCCGGGATGCTCAACCATGTATTGCAGATGGCCGATGAGCTCTCCAGCGGCCCCGGCCGGAATCGTCGGCTGATGCATGTGCAGGGCGCAGGCAAAGGTCGAGCGGAGCGACTCCCGATCGCGACGGGTCGGCCCCGGAACCCCCGGCTGCTCCTGCTGCACCAGGGCCAGAATCTCGGCTTCACGGCCGGCGATCGGCGGCAGGGCATCGTTTCTCATCCAGCGGGCTCTCGGGCTTGCGCTTGAGCCTGGTGCATCGCGAGGCCTCCGCTTGCTAAGCCAGCGATGGGATCCGGCGGTTGATCAATCCGCCGTCAGCCAAGCCACCAGATCCGCCGGCCCCTGGAAATCCAGCAGGGCTTCGGCCAGGGCCTCCAGCCGCTCCAGGGGCATGTTGCGGATGCTGGCCTCCTGTTCGGGGCGCAGGTCGCCGCAGCGGCGGCGCAGCTGGCGCAAGGTCAACTCCATTTCACCTTCCTGGCGGCCTTCTTGCATGCCTTCCTGGCGGCCCTGCCCAAAGATCTCCCGGTACGCCACGCTCTGGCTGAAATCCTCCAGGGTGATGCCGCCCATGGCGCAAAGCTCCTTTAGCGATCGCCCATTAAACCGTGTAATCACGATAGCGGCGATCACATCGGCCAAGAGCTGCACCAGCAGCGCCAGGGCCCGCAGCAGCGGCGGGGCTGTGGGATCGGTGGCGGCAGGCTCCAGTTCAATCCAATGCACCCGCTCCTGCAAAAACTCCGCCACCGCCTGGGGACGGCCGAAATTCAGGCGCCGGTGCGGACAGATCACCACCACCCGCCACTGATCGATGCTACTCGCCTGCTGCAGCCAGCGACCGCTCTCGGCATAGAGCCGTCGCAGAAAGCCAGGATCAGGCGCCATCTGCGCCTCAAGGATTACCGCCGGCAGGTCCGGCCGCTGCGGCGGTGGCAGAAACAACCCATCGAGGCGGTACTCCCGCTCCTTGAGCACCGGTGCCGAGAAGCGGTATCCGCTCGCCCCAGCAGCCAGATCCGGCTGGAGCTCCAGGATCCAGTCGGGGTAGCTCTGGAACACCCAATAAAAAAGCTTGTCGCTCATGCTCACGGCGGTTGGTCCGGGCGGGCTCGTCAC
>JAPLIF010000192.1 GCA_026389255.1 Cyanobacteriota bacterium | reverse complement strand
ATCAGTGATCTGCCCAGCCTGTTGCAGGCCGATGGCTTTAAGGGATTGCCGATTAGCCAAGCCCATGGACTCCGGGCCGGGGCCTACAGCCAGCCCCACCGCGATCCCTTTGATCGGATGCTGGCAGCCCAGGCCGAACTGGAGCGCCAGGTGTTGCTCACGGCAGATCCCCAGCTGACCAGCTTTCCCTGCCAAACCCTCTGGTGACCGCTGATCTCTGCGGGGCCGTCCGCAGCGATCAGAAGATCCTTGAGACATTCCCGGTCCAGCCAAGCCTCACCGGCGGGACCTGCTCCAGGCCCTCGGACTGGAGGAAAACCAAGCCACCCATGCCCTTCAGCGTCTTTGCAAACGCGGCACCCTGACCCCGGAAGGGGTTGGCAAGGGCCGCACCTACCGCCTCCCGCCAGCCGTATGAGTATTTACAAGCACGCACGTATAAATACGAGCACGCGTGTAATCTGCGCGTATCAGGTGCGCCGCCTCTCGCCATGACCGCAGCCGCCCCCAACAAGCTCCACCGCCGCCTCTGCCAGGAGCTCGCCAAGCAGCTCAGCGAGCATCGGGTGCTGCTGGTCTTTGATCCGGGCAGCAGCTGCGGCCCTTTCTCGACGAGGTCGCTACGGCCCCGCCCAGCGGCCCTGAGCTGGGAACCCTGAGCCTTGGCGAGCAGCAGGCCCGCTGGCTGGCGGCCGGCTCCAGCCTCTATCAGCTGCGCAGCCAGCTGGAGCCCCATGTCTCAGCAGATCTGCCCGATCCGCTGCTCGTCTATCTGCCCGATCACCAGGAAAGCGAATCCCGATCTGTGCTGCTGGAGCTGATCCGGGCCGGCTCCACCTTCGACATCCAGCTGGTCAATCGGGCCCGCTTCTTTCTGCGTGAGGTGCTGGAGCCCGACAAGGTGGAGCAGCTGCTCAAGCCGCCCAACCTCACCTATCGCGACATCGCCCTGGCTCTGGAGCAGTCCAGCGAAGGCGGCTTCAGCCAGCTCAAGGCGCTGTTTCAGCAGCAGCTGGGACGCAACAGCTCCCCCGAGGACGCCGAGCTGGCCCGGTTCTGGTTGGCCACAGACACGCTCGATGCCGCGATCACGGCCAAGGGCCTGCAGAACGAGCTGCAGGATCTGCTGCACAGCCGCTGGGGGCTGAGCTTCCCTGCGGACAGCTCCTTGGCTGAGTGGCGCCAGCGGGCCCAGCGGGCCCTGCTGCTACATGAGTTCCTGCATGACTGGCACGGCGATGAGCTCACCTCCTTCGCCAGGCAGTCGCTGCCGGTAGGCAAGGCCGCCGAGGAAAACGCCCTCGCTGATGTGCAGGGCCTGCGCCGCAGTCACGCCGATGCCTACATCGCCATCGCCTCCCGCATCGAAGCCGAACTCGAGCTGTCCGAACTGATCAGCGGTGAGCGGCCCGGCGTGCTCGGCTCGATCGACACCTTCGCCTGCGAAGAGCAGTTCCTGCTGCGCAGCGTCGATGCCTTCCTGGCCAAGGGCGACTACGCGAAAGCCCAGGAGCTGGTGGCCGCCCGCCACGACAGCTTCTGGCTGGTGGGCCAACCCACCGATGCCCAGCAATCGAGGCGCAGGCTGCAGTGGGATCTGGCCCGCACGGCTGCCGCACTCGGCCTCGCTCTTGATCAGGCGCAGGCTCAGCTGCCCAAGGCTGCAGCTCCCGTCGAAGCCTGGTTGGCCTATCAGGCGGAGATCGCCCATCAAGTCGATGGTCTGCAGCGGCGCCTCGAGCAACAGGTGGCTGAGCTCTCCGCCTCCGAGGTGGAGATCGCCCTTGGGCTGGAGCAGCTGCGGGGTCGTTATGAGGCCCTGCTGGAGCAGCAGACCCAGCGCTTCACCGATGCACTACAGCAGGCCGGCTGGCTCATCCCCGGAGCGTTCCCCCAGACACGGACCTGGGCCGAGCGGGTGCAGCCCGGCGCCGGCAGGGCGGTGGTGTTCTGGGTGGATGCCCTGCGCTACGAGATGGGCGCCACCCTGCACGAGCGCTTCAGCGGCTGGAGCCGCGAGCAGCTCACCGACCTCAAACTGGAAATTGCCCAGGCCGCCCTGCCCTCGATCACACCCGTTGGCATGGCTGCACTGCTGCCCGGCGCGGAGCGCAGCTTTGCTGTGGCGGATGTCGAGGGCAGTCCCTGTTCGGTGGTGGATGGGGTACCGGTGGGCTGGAGCGAGGGCAAAACCAAACGCCTGAAACACTTGCAGCAGCGGGTGCCCACGGCGGTGGTGATCTCGCTGGTGGATCTGATCCGCAGCAAGGAGGCCGTGCTGATCGAGAAGCTGGCCGGCAACGGCCCCGTGGTGGTCACCAGCGTCGGCATCGACAACGCCGGCGAGCGCGACACCGACGACAACCTCGCCAACGTGCGCACCGACATGCAGCGCGAGCTCGACACCATCGAAGAAGCCGTGCGGCGCCTGGCTGCCCTGCCCCTAGAGCATCCTCTGGATCGCTTCGTGATCACGGCCGACCACGGCTTCCTGCATCTGCCCCTGGGCCGTGAGCCGGCCATGCGCATCGATCCTCCCGATGGGAAGCCATTCAAGCTGGAGCGCCGCTGCTGGCTGGGCCACCCCTCTGCCGTGAAGCCCCCCTGCGTGGAGATCCAGCCCGCTGCCCTGGGGTACGGAGCAAACGGCCTCTCCGTGGTGGTGCCCCGCTCCTCAGGTGTGCTCAAAGCCGGCGGCAGCCTCTGCTATCACCACGGCGGCAGCAGCATTCAGGAGCTGTTGATCCCGTTACTCAGCTTCCGCTGTGCCCCGCCGGCCGGTGCCCAAGGGAATGCAGCTGGCTCCGCCACCCGGAGCACGGGCAAGACCAAGAAGCAAAAGCCCTGGCCAGGAATACTGGTGGAGAAGGTCACCAACCGCATCCTGATGGTGCCGATCGAACTGCCTGTCGATCTGCTCAACCAGGGCCACACCCGCCAGACGGTGCTCGCCGCCTACGACTGCAAAACGCAAGAGCTGGTGGCCACACCCATCCAGGCCATCGGCGCTGAACTGGATCGCGACACCAACCGCCTCACCCTCACCCCCGGCCAGGCCGCCACCATCGGCCTGATGCTCCCCGCCGAGGTCAGAGCCAAAAGGCTCTACCTGGAGCTGCGTGATGCCTCCACCGACCTGGTGCTGAACAAGAGCCCAGATCTGCCAGTGGATCTGATCGGCTGATGGCTCCTGTTCCCTACCACCTTGGTGGATTCCCCCCGCCAGAGCTCGATTGGCAGCAGCTGATCCCACTGCTGGGCCCTGCCAACGCCAGCCTGGCCCGCTACGACGGCCTCCTTGAGGGGATCCCCAACCCCGCCGTTCTGCTTAGCCCCCTCTCCAGCCAGGAAGCGGTGCTGTCCTCTCGGATCGAAGGCACCCAGGCCACCCTGGCTGAAGTCCTGGAGTACGAGGCCGACGCAGAAGCGAGCACACTGCCTCAGGAGCGCCGCGACGACATCCGCGAGGTGCAGAACTACCGCCAGGCCATGCGGCAGGCACAGGAGTTGCTGGTTACATTGCCGCTCTCGCTGCGGCTGATCAAGAACCTGCACGCCACCCTGCTATCCGGTGTGCGCGGTGATAACAAAGGGCCTGGAGAGTTTCGCAAGATCCCCAACTGGATCGGGCCCCGTGGTTGCACCATCGAAGACGCCCGCTTCGTGCCCATCAGCGCCGACAAGCTCGATGCCGCGATGGGCAGCTGGGAATCCTTCATCCATGCCGAGTTCCCCGATCGGCTCGTGCAGCTCGCCATCGTCCACGCCGAGTTCGAGTCGCTCCATCCATTCCTCGATGGCAACGGCCGCATCGGACGGATGGTGCTGCCGCTCTTCCTCTGGCAGGCCGGCATCCTGCGCATGCCGTACTTCTATCTGAGCGCCTATTTCGAGGCCAATAAGGACAGCTATGTGGAGCGGCTCCTCGCCATCTCCCGTGATGGCGACTGGACCGGCTGGTGCCGCTACTTCCTAGAAGCCGTACAAGCCCAGGCCATCCAGAACCAAGAAAGAGCCAGCCAGATCCTGGCCCTGTACGAAACCCTCAAGCCCGCCGCCCAGGAGGCCACCCACTCCCAGTACGCCGTGGCGGCCCTGGACTGGATCTTCTCCACCCCCACCTTCCGGGCCACCGATTTCGAGAAGCACGCCGGCATCCCCGTACCCACGGCCAAGCGCATCCTCCGCTGCCTGGAGAACGCCGAGATCCTTGCCGTGATCAGGGAAGCCAGCGGCCGGCGCCCCCGGGTCCTCTGCCTGGAGCAGCTGCTGGCCGTTGCGGAGGGGCGACCATGACCCCTAGCTTGTGGATCATGAAACCCCGTTCCGTGATCCACAAAGCTGTTTGTCGTTCACCCGTGATCCACAAGCCGCCCTGCCCCACCCAGCACGTCACCTCAGCCATCACCGCCTAATCCAGCCCATGACCACCCGCGCCCGCGACCCCCTCGACGACAAGGTCAATCAGGTTTTCGCGGGCAAATGCGTCCGCAAGGACCTGGTGCGGGCCGTGAAGGTCGGCGCCAACGTGCCGGTGTTCGTGCTCGAGTACCTGCTCGGCAAGTACTGCGCCTCCTCAGACCCGGCGGCGATCGAGCTGGGTATGGCAGTGGTGCGCGACACCCTGGCCAACAACTACATCCGCCCCGACGA
>JAPLIF010000097.1:6241-22214 GCA_026389255.1 Cyanobacteriota bacterium | reverse complement strand
GCTGGCGGTAGAGCGCCTGCTCCAGCTGCTCCTTGCGCACCAACAAGGGTGCCTCTTGTTCGGGTTTGAGGGTGGTGTTGGCCAGCTGGGTGGTCACCAGCGTGAGCTGCTCGAACAGCTCCCGATGGGGTCCGCTGCGGGCCAGCAACACCTGACTGCGCTGAATGTCCTGCAGCAGGCCCTGGCGATTCAGCCGCGTGAATAGCGCCAGGGCCGCTCCCTGATCGCCCTGCTGCGCCAGAGAGAAGGGAATCTGCCAGCGAATACCTAACGTCTCCACCAGGGCCAGCCGCCGCGCCTCGGGCAGCAGGGGCAGCTGGGCCTGGAGGTAGGTGACATCGGTGCTAACAGCTTCCTTCAGCAGTGGCAGGGCGGCGCTGGGGTTGGCCAGTTGCAGCTGCAGCATGGCCAGGTGGGTGGCGTAACGAGCCAGATTCGCCTGGGCGGCCGGGGTGACCTTCGCCCGCTCGCGAACGATCTTGACGGCTTCTGCCGTGGGGGCCAGAGCCTCCTGTTGGCGACCAAGCTTGCGGTACTCGTTGCCCAGGTTGTAGAGGGCTTGGGCCAGATTGCCAAGCAAGGCCGGGTTGGTCTTCGCCAACTCGCGATTGATTTTCACCGCTTCTTCCGTGGCAGCCAGCGCCTCCTGGCCGCGGCCCATTTTGCTATAGATCATGCCCTGTTTTGTCAGCGAATTGGCCAGATCAGCGGGGGATGCTGGGTTTCTGTTCGCCAACTCACGACGGATTTTCACCGCTTCTTCCGTTGTGGCCAGTGCCTCCTGGCGGCGACCCAATGTGGTCAATACCATGCTTTGGTTGTTCAGGGCCCTTGCCAGAACTCCGGGGGATGCCGATTTAGCCTGGGGTAATGATCGACTGATTTGCACGGCTTCTTCCGTTGCGGCCATAGCCGCGTTTCGGTGACCCAGATCGCTGTTGACGATGCCCAGGTTGGTCAGGGAATTGGCCAGTGCTTTCAGGAAGGCGGGGTTGGTTTTCGCCAGCTCGCGATAGATTTTCACCGCCTCCTCCGTGGCGGCCAGGGCCTCCTGGCCGCGGCCCAGATTGTTGTATTTGATGCTTAGGTGATTAAGGGATTCGGCCAGTGCATCAAGCAAGACCGGGGTGGTGCTGGTCTTTGCCAGCTCGCGGTAGATCTTGACGGCCTCTTCCGTGGCGGCCAGGGCCTCCTGGCGGCGGCCCAGATTGCTATATCGATCGCCCAGGTTGGTCAGCGCCCTGGCCAGAAACCGCCGTGTTTCTGGCTGACTGCCCTCCAGCTGCCGCAGGATGCTGACGGCCTCCTCGGTTGGTGCCAGTGCCTCCTGCGGCTGCCCCCTTTCGCTGAGGTAGCGCCCCAGGTTAAAGAGGGCCCGCGCCCGAAACCCATCAAGCGCCGGGCGATTCGCTTGCACCCAGACCATCACCTGCTGCTGCAGCCGCAGGGCTTCTGCCGAATCACCCTTGGCTGAGGCTGCCTTGGCAGCTTCAAACCACCCTTGCACCTCCGCGGGAATCCCTGTTCTCACTTGGGCAAGCAGGCCTGCATCCGGTCGGCTGTCCGGCGGGGGCACCCGCACCAGCGCCCCCGCCGGCAGGGCAACCAGGAGCACCAGGGGGGCACAAAGGAGTCGGACTGCGCTGTCGCTTTGGAACCGGCGAGCCAGGGCAGCGCCCATGGCCAGAATGAATCCCCTGTAGGACATTGAGTCTCGAGTCACTTCCAAAGCTTTTGGTGCCGTGATGGATCAGCGGGCCTGAATGAATAGCCTGATCCTTAGCGGGCCGCGTTAATTCCCAGCTGCACTTCAGCGATGGCCTGATCAATTAGCCCGATGGCGTTGACACGGTGGCTGGACTTGCCGTTGGCAGCCGCCTGTAGGGATGCCTTGGCCGCCTGCAGCTGGCTGAGGGCGTTGTGCATGTTGGGCTGATCGGCCCGAACCATGGCTGGCAAGAGCAGGCTACCGGCAAGAACGACGGGCCCTAGGACGAGAGAGATGCGGCGGTTCATGGATTCAGAACGGATTAGATACGGAGGATGCCAGGCAGATAGCTCTTGCCCAGGCAGGCTGGGAAAGGGAGCCGGCACAGCTCGTCCTCTGTCTAACAATAAAGGGGCCGCGGATAGGGCCTGTTCCCACAGTCCCTATCCGCGGCCCCGGGTTTCCAATTCCTAACTGAAAGGGGCAGGCATCACCTCGGCTAACAGCCTTTTTCTCCCTGGCGCCATTGTCCAAGGCTGCACCCTTAAAGCAAAGTACAGGAAACCCATGATGATTGACTGGCTTTGCTTGGGTCCTGGCTGGTCGATATAAGCGAGGTCCTAGGCTTGTTTCAGGGAATGGCTCGCGAGAAATCTTGCGGTCTAGGTTGCAACTCACCCTAATGTTGGATATCTGACGGTTCACGCCATATTCACGCAGAAGGCGTACTGGTATTAGCAGCCTTGTCTGCAGGATGTCGCTGGTTCGAAACCGACATCGCCCATTGGTCGAGGGGGCCGTATCGGCTGATGATCGAGCCCTGAAGCCGTAGGCATAGGCCTCTTCGCATTAGGGAAGGCAAACTTTCGGCGCCGGTATGGCGGGATCAGCCGACGGATCGTGGCCGCCATGCCCATGGGGCGCTGCTCGATCGCTGCAGCCGGCACCAGTGGCTTCCCCCTGCTGGCCGCCGTGTTCGCACCTGATCCCCAAAAGCGCCTTGATAGATTGGGACAACGGCCTCTTGGCCGGATCGATCCGGCACGCTACAGGTAGCGTCGTTGTTCGCCCTGCAGATGGACAAGGCGAAAGGAGTTTTACTCGTCCAACAGAATCCCTTCGCCCAGGGCTTGCGAGTGACCGGGATCCAGGGAATTGTTGAGATCGTCATCATCAAAGACTCCCAATTCGGGCATGGCCTCCTGGCTTGGTTCCTGGGCCGGTTGGTTCGAGGCCACGCCGCAACTGGTCAGGGCCGCCATGCAGACACCGGCCATTGGCAGCAGAAGCTTGCGCAGCAAGGGCATCAAGACAGCGGGGTCCCCCAGGGCCAACCAACGATGACCCTAGGAGGGGCTCCTACAACGCTGCTCTCCTAATCGGGACCTTGCTAACGGCGGCAACCGCAGGCTGCTCAGGAACGACAGGGCCACCAGCAGGGTCGAACACCAAAGGCAGGCTTCCATACCCCCTTTGAGATACACCCTACCCGACAGGAGCGTGCCCAGCAGCCGGCCGGCCGCATTGGCCATGTAATAAAAGCCCACGTTGAGGCTCACCGCTTCGGTGTTGCTGTAGGCCAGCACCATATAGCTGTGGATCGAGGAATTCATCGCGAATACGGCCCCAAAGGCGACCAGGCCGACGACCACGGCAACGGCGGGATTGCCCACTTGGCGCCAGAGGCTGATGGCGATCAGGGCCGGGATGGCCGTCAGCAGGGCACTCCAGAACTGCACGGCAGCCACCCCCGGGGGTGCGCTTTGGCCCCAGCTGCGCCGCAAGGCCGGGGCCGAGGCCTGGATGATGCCGTAGCCGATCACCCAGAGGCCCAGGAAGCCGCCCACCTGCCAGTACTGCCAGCCCAAGGCCTTCTGCAGGAACACCGGCAACGCCACCACGAACCAGACATCACGGGCGCCGAACAGGAAGAAGCGCGCCAGCGACAACACATTGATGCCCTGCGATTGGGACCACAGGGCCGTGATGGCGGGCTTCTGCTTCATGCGGCCGATCTCGCCGGGCAGCACCAGGGTCATCAAAAAGGAGAGAAACAGGCCAGCGGCCATGGCCCCAACGGCGGCATTGAAGCCCATCGTGGTCAGCAGCAATCCCCCCAGGAAAAAGCCCACCCCCTTGAGGGCGTTTTTGGAGCCGGTGAGGATCGCCACCCATTGGAACAGCTGCTTCTCGCCCCGACCGGGATCGCCCGGGGTTGCCGGCACCACCGTCTTGATGGCGCTCTTGGCGCTCATTTTGTTGAGGTCCTTGGCGATGCCGCTGATCGCCTGGGCCACCATCACGTAGGCCACACTCAGCCAACGCGGCCAGCCATCGGCCACCGCAATCAACATCAGCAGGGCCGCCACCTGCAACAGCGTTCCGGCCCAAAGCGTCAGCCGCAGCCCATAGCGGGCCCCCAGCCAGCCGCCGTAGAGGTTGGTGATGATGCCGAAGAACTCGTAGAACAGAAACAGAAAGGCAATCTCCAAGGTGGAGTAGCCGAGCTGGTGGAAATGGAACACCACCAGCATGCGCAGGGCCCCATCGGTGAGGGTGAAGGCCCAGTAATTGGCCGTAACGACCGCATACTGCTGCAACCCCGTCAGGTGTTTCATTGGGCGGCCCGTTCAGCGGTGGCGCCTGCCAACGCAGCCACATGGCAGGCCAGATCGGCCAGGCGTGAGCTGTAGCCCCACTCGTTGTCGTACCAGGCGTAGACCTTGAGCTGGGTGCCGTTGATCACCATCGTCGAGGCGGCGTCGACAATGGCGCTGCGGGGATCGTTGACGTAATCGATCGACACCAGCGGCCGGGTTTCGTATCCGAGAATTCCGCGTAGCGGACCCTCGGCGGCGGCCGCGAAGGCGCCGTTCACCTCCGCCACGCTGACGCTGCGCTCCAGCTCGAACACCGCGTCGGTGAGGGAGGCATTCAGCAGCGGCACCCGCACGGCGTGGCCATTGAGCTTGCCCTGCAATTCAGGGAAAATCAAACCAATCGCCCGGGCCGAGCCGGTGCTGGTGGGGATCAGGCTCTGCAGGCACGAACGGGCCCGGCGCAGGTCGCTTTTGAACCCATCCACCACCACCTGGGTGTTGGTGACGTCGTGGAGGGTGGTGATCGATCCGTGGCGGATGCCGAAGCCCTCGTGCACCACCTGCACCACCGGCGCCAGGCAATTGGTGGTGCAGGTGGCGGCGGTCAGCAAGCGGTGGCGGAGCGGATCGTAGAGATGGTGGTTGACGCCGTAGACGATGTTGAGGGCTTCCTCTCCGGCGACCACGCCTTTCACCGGGCAGGCCACAATCACTCGCTGCAGGCCCACCGCACTGAAGTAGGGCTCGAGGGTGGCGGCGGTTTTGAACTTGCCGCTGCATTCGAGCACCAGCTCCACACCGGCCTGCCGCCAGGGAACGGCGGTGGGGTCTTGCTCCTGGCTGTAGCCCACCCGCCGCTGCTCCACCACGAAGCTGTCTTGGTGGCTGGCCGCTTTGGGGGGGCAGGACACCGCCACCGGCCAGCGGCCATGCACCGAGTCGAACTCAAGCAAATGGGCGGCGGTGGCGGCATCACCAGCCGGATCGTTGACATGGACCAGCTCGATGCCGGGGCGGCCCCAGAGGGCGCGGAACACCAGGCGGCCGATGCGCCCAAAGCCGTTGATGCCGATCTTCATCGTGGGCCGGCGGGGCCGAAGCAGGGAATCGGCACCATAGATCAAAATTGGTTGATGAATCAATCGTTGTTGTTGGGCGATCTAAAATCTCCCCCATGCGTGTTCTGGATCACCCCCTGCAGGCCGACCAGGCCCGGATCCTCTGCAAGGCGCTGGCCGATCCCGTGCGCCTGACGGTGATCGAGGCCCTGGCCGGTGGCGAGCGCTGCGTCTGCGATCTCACCGGCGAGCTGGGCCTGTCCCAGTCCAAGCTCTCCTTTCACCTCAAGCTGTTGAAGGAGGCCGGCCTGCTGGAATCGCGCCAGCAAGGGCGCTGGATTTACTACCGCCTGCGGGTCGAGGCCCTGCATTCGTTGCAGGCTTGGCTGGCCGCCCTCGCCGTCCGCTGCGAGCGGCCCGCCAGCCCCTGCCCATGACCGGCGCCTCAGCTACGGGGCAGGGCTGCATACAGAACCTTGAAGTGGGCCTGCTGCCGCTTGTGATCGACGATCGGTTCGGGGTAGCCGCGCCGCTCCAGGGGGGCGATCTGGCCGCTGATCAGGTCGGGGGTGGCCACGTGGGCCAGTTCCGGTAGCCAGGTGCGGATGTAATCGGCATCGGCATCGAAGCGGCTGGCCTGGGTGGAGGGGTTGAAGATGCGCAGCGGTTTGGGATCCATGCCGCTGCTGGCGCTCCACTGCCAGCCGCCGTTGTTGGCCGCCAGGTCGCCATCCACCAGGTGGGCCATGAAGGTGGCCTCGCCCTGGCGCCAGTCCACGATCAGGTCCTTGACCAGATAGGACGCCACGATCATGCGGCAGCGGTTGTGCATCCAGCCGCTCTGGATGAGCTGGCGCATGGCCGCATCGATGATCGGCAAGCCCGTGCGCCCTTCCTGCCAGGCCGCCAGCCGCTCCGGGTCGTTTTCCCAGGGGAACCGGCGCCATTGGGGGCGGTAGGGGCCCTCCGCCAGCTCGGGGAAATGGAACAGGGCGTGTTGGTAGAACTCGCGCCAGGCCAGCTCCTGTTCCCACACGGTGATGGAGGCCCGGGCCTCGTCGCTGCGGGCTTGCTCCCGGGCCCCCTGGGCCGCGGCCCAGGCTTGCCGGGGGCTGAGGGTGCCGAAGCGCAGGGCCGCCGACAGGGCTGAGGTGCCGTTGCTGCCGGGCAGGTTGCGCCCAGGCTCATAGCCGACTATCGGCGCCCGTTCGCTCTCGCAGAAGGCCAGCAGTTGGCTCGCCGCCGCCGCTTCGCCCGGCCGGCAGGGGCAGAGGTCGGCCCCCGCAAACGGATCGCCCAGGGCCGGCGCCAACTCCGCTGCGGTCGGCACGCTGGACAACAGGGGCAGGGCCAGGTCTGGGCCCTGGAGGCAGGCGGGATCCAGGTCGAACAGGCCGCTAGGGGCCGGCAGTGGGGCCAAATCCCCCTCCCCCGGCCCCATCCGGCGCTCCACCTGGCCGCGCCAGTTGCGCAGGAAGGGGCCATAGACCCGATAGGGGTCGCCGGCGCCGGTGCGCAGCTCCTCCGGTGCCACCAGCAGCTGGTCCCAGCCCACCACCACCTTCTGGCCCCCGGCCTTCAGGGCGGCGGCCAGCCGCCGGTCCCGCGCCCGCTCCTGGGGTTCCACGCCCCGGTTCCAGGCCACCGCTTCGGCGCCCGCGGCCCGGGCCAGCAGGGGCAGCCAGGTTTCGGCGTCGCCATGCAGCAACAGCAGGCGGCTGCCCGCCTGGCGCCAGCGCTCCTGCAGTTCGATCAGGCTTTCGCGCCAGAACCACAGCCGCGCCGGCGCCTGGTCCGGGCCATCCCATTCAGCGGGATCCAGCAGCACCACTCCGGTCACCGCCGGCGTGGCCGCCACCGCCGCCATCAGGCCGCGGTTGTCGGCCAGGCGCAGGTCGCGGCGGTGCCAGAAGAGCCAGCGGGGGGGGGCGCTCACCAGCGGCGCCTCGCCAGGAACCAGGCCGTCAGCGTGCGTCCATCCAGGGGTTCGTCGCCGCTGGCCAGGGCCCCGTCGAGGGCGGCGGGGCTGAGGCTTACCCGCTGCCCCGTACTGCCGTCATCCCCCATCAGCAGGCCTTCGGCCGTGTCGTTGGCCGGGGGTGCCTGCTGGGCCCCCAGTCGCACCAGGCCCAGGGCCATGCATTCATCCGAATAGCCGGGGTTGGGCCGCAGCTGACCCAGGGGCTCCCAGGGGGCCGCGGCCGGTTGGCCCGCGCCCGTCCCGTCCGGCCCCAGCAACCGATCCAGCAGCCGCTGGGCCGCCTGGGCCACCGTTTCGCCCGCCGCCAGCCGGCCACTGGGAAATTCGAGCAGCCGCTGCCCCACCGCCGGCCGATAGCGGCGCAGCAGCAGCACCCGGCCATCGGCCCAGCGGGGCACCACCATCAGGGTGGGGGGATGGCGCAACCAGCCGAAGCTGGCATCCAGGCCCATGGGCAGCCGCAGCCTTTCGCGCCCAAAGCCGTAGGCCTCGCCCTGCAGGGACGCCTCGATGGCCAGGGACTGGTGGGGGCTGTCGCAGGCGTCAGGCATGGCTCAGAGATTCAGCAGCGGGCGGGCCCGATACCAGGCGGTGATGCGTTTGCCATCGAGGGCCTCAGCGCCGCTGGCGATGGCGGCATCGAGGGCGGCGGGCTCCATCAGCAGCACCTCCAGGTCTTCATCGGCATCGCCGGCGGGGGGATTGGGCAGCAGGCGCAGGTCCCGGGCCAGAAAGAGATGGATGACTTCGTCGGAGTAGCCGGGGCAGGGCAGCATCGCTCCCAGGGCATCCCAGCGGCTGGCGGCGTAGCCCGTTTCCTCCTGCAGCTCCCGTTCCATGGTGGTGAGGGGATCCTCGCCCTCGTCCAGGGTGCCGGCCGGAAATTCCAGCAGGCGAGCGGCCACGGCGAAGCGGTACTGGCGCAGAATCACCACCCGGCCGTCCGCCAGCACCGGCACCGCCAGGGAAGCTCCGGGGTGGCGGATGATGCCGAAGGTGGCCTCCAGGCCGTTGGGCAGCTGCCAGCGGTTGATTTCGAAGCGAATCTTGCGGGCATCGAGGGCGGCGACGGTCTCCAATAAGCGCGAGGGCTCGGGAGGGGGCAAGGGCGCCATCGGGCGGGCAGCGAATGGGGGCCAGCATGGCGCACAGCGCCCGATTCGGACGCCTTGAAAGCGGTCGCAGAGGCCGGCCGGCTGTGGGGTCCGGCTGATCTCTTCCAGCCAGAGTTCAGTGGGGGCCAGAGTTCAGCCCATCCCAGCGCCAGGACCGGCCCCGCCCCTGCAGCAGCTGGCGGCAGACCGCCAGGGCCGAAAGGCTGACACCGGCGGTGCCTTCGCCCGGTGGAATGGCATCACCACAGAGCCATAGCCCCGCCAGGGGCGTGCGGCTGGCCAGGCCCAGGGGCCCGAACCGTTGCGGCGCCTGGCCCAGTCCCCCCACAAAACCAAAGGGCCGGCCGGTCCAGCGGGCAAAGCCCCGGGGGGTGGCCAGTTCGCCGTGCAGCCAGGCCGCCGGAGCCACCCCCAGCAACCGTTCCAACCCCAAGCGCATCTGACGTTCTGCGGCGGCCTTGGCCGCGGCGTAGGCCGGTGGCGCCAGGGCAAACCAGGGCCTTGCCTCGGTGAACACACTGGCAATCACCGTCGCCTGCCCCAGGGGCGCCCGCCCATCCCCCTCGCGGCTGACGGACACAAACAACGACCCTGGCGAGGGCCATTCCAGCTGCAGGTGGGGGGGCGTGTCCGGGGCCAGCCGTTGCCGCTGCACCGCCCCGTAGAACACCAGGGCGCCACTGGGGTCGGGCAGGGCCGCCAGGCGGCGGGCGTAGGCCGCCGGCAGGGCGTCTTCGAGGAGATCGGGCAGCAGTTGGGGGGGCAGGGCCAGCACCACCTCCCGGGCCGCCATCGCAAACGGGCTGCCGCCGGGCCCCTGGCCCGCCAGTCGCCACTCCTCTCCCGGCCGCTGGGGCGGGTGCAGCCGCTGCAGCCGGTGCCGCAGCAGCAATTGGCCCTGGGCGCCGGAGAGGGCCCGCTCCAGGGCGGTGCTGAGGGCCTGCATTGAGCCCTCCAGGTGCCACAGCCCCAGGGGTTCCTGGGCCATCTGCAGCACCGTGGCGCCGTAGAGGGCCGCGGTGCGGTCGGCGGGCTCCTGGGAATACAGCTTGAGCTGCAGGTCGAGAAAGTGGCGCAGCCGCGCCCCCTCTGGCCCGCCCTGGCATCCCGTCAGCCGTTGCAGATCGGCCACGGTGGCCCCCGTGAGCAGTCCTGCGGCCAGGGTGGAGAGATCCAGGGCCCCCAGCAACTGGCCCAGGTCCCAGGCGGAGCGCGGCGCCAGCACCGGATCGCGGCCCGCGAAGGCCCAGCTGGCCCGATGCAGGGCGGCACAGAGCCGCCAGAAACGCTCGCTGCCTGGAAACTGGCGCTGGCGTTCGCTGGCCCAGGCGGCGGGATCGCGGTGCAGCCGCACCGGCGCCTGGCCATCGGCCAGGTCCACCACGCAACCCGGATCCAAAGGCGTCGCCGCCGGCGCCGCCACGCCGAGATGGCGAAACAGCCGCGCGTGGATGCCGCCCGGCTCCAGCCCCGCCACCTGGGTGGCCCCCACATCAAAGCTCCAGGGGCCGCGGCGGAAGTGGCCGGCGCAGCCGCCACTCTGGGAGTGGGCCTCCAGCAGCGTCACCGCCAGGCCCTCCCGGGCCAGCAGGGCCGCCGCCGTCAGGCCGGCGATGCCAGCCCCCACCACCACCACGTCCGGCACCGCATCGTTGTTGGCCATGGGCGCATGGTGGCAGGGTCAAACGGCGATCGCCTGCTGCCCCCCATGACCGCCGCCCCTGACCTCGCCCCCTGGTTGGCCGAGCGCCTGGGGGTCACCCTGCTGGATCGCCAGCGGGTGGGTGGGGGCTGCATCCATCGGGCCTGGCGCCTGCGGCTGGAGAGCCGGGGCCCTGGCCCCAGCTGCCTTTTTGCCAAAACCAACCGCCCCGGGGCCCTGCATTTGCTGGAGGCGGAGGCCGATGGCTTGGCGGCCCTGGCGGCGGCGGCCGAGGGCAGTGGCCTGGTGGTGCCCCAACCCCTGGCCCTGGGGCTGGTGGGGGGCGAGGCGGTGCTGGTGCTTCCCTGGCTCGACCTGGGTCTGGGCTCCGGTGCGGACCCCAGCCGGGCCTGGGCCGCCGTGGGGGCGGGCCTGGCGCGGCTGCATCGCCGCAGCCTGCTGGCGCCCCTACGGCCTGGCGATCGGCTGGGGGCCTTTGGCTGGTGCCGCGATAACGCCATCGGCACGGCCCCCCAGGCCAATGGCTGGATGGGCAACTGGGGTCGCTTCTTTGCCGAGCGGCGGTTGGCCCCCCAGCTCGAAAGCCTGGCCCGCAGCGGCAGGCCCCTGGAGGGGGCCGCGGCCTTGCTGGGGCGATTGGACGAACTGTTGCAGGGGCATGCACCCGAGGCCTGCCTGGTCCATGGGGACCTCTGGAGCGGCAATCTGGATGGGCTGGTGGGTTCCTCCCAGCCTGGCCTGGTGGGTTCCCCCATGGCCCTAGGCGCCCTCTTCGATCCGGCCCCCTACCGGGGCGATCGGGAGGTGGATCTGGCCATGGCCCGGTTGTTTGGGGGGGTGCCGGCGGCGTTTTTCGACGGGTATGGCCAGGAGTGGCCCTTGCCGCCTGGCCATCAACAGCGGGTCGACCTTTACAACCTTTATCACCTGCTCAACCACGCCAATTTGTTTGCTGGCGGTGGTTATCACCGCCAGGCCCAGGCCACGATCACGGCCCTGGTGACGCGACCTAGCCGAGGTATTCCTTCTTGATCCCCTGGAGTTTTTCGAACACCCCGTCGCGCTTTTCGCTGGTGGTGAGGTTCTCCCAGCCCCAGGTGCCCACAACGACCAGCCCCAGCAGTTCGAGAAGACCCGGAATGATCGGCAGCAGATTGATGGTGTCGAGCACTCCTTTGATGAACACCTGGGCGAAGATCACCGCCAGGAGGATGCCAGCGATCTTGCCGAGTTTGCCGATCTGGGACCAATCGAGCCGATCGAGGTTTTCGTTAACTTTCCCTACCACTTCGTTGAAGCGCTGGTTGAAATCGAAGCCAGCATCGCCCTCGCCGGGGGTGACGGCATCAATTCCCTCGGCGGCAGCGTTTTGGAGCTTTTCCTTGATTTCGTTGAGTTCGGTTTCGGTGTCGCTCATCTGGCGCGGCCCGTTGCGTCAATAGGGGTCATCCCATGGTAACCGGGTGGACCAATTCTGGCCAGAGGCGATTGTCTTCCGTCGTCAGGAGCTGACGGTTTTGGAGCGGTTGTTGCGGGCTCCCTCACCCCAGGAGGGGTGCGCCCTGGTGCTAGCTGAGCGTGGCTGGGCCAGCGCTCCAGCGAATGGTCGCTGCCCCTGGCGGATCCGGCGCCTTTGGCCCTGCCTCAACGTCTGGCAGCCGCAGGCGGAGCGGGGACGCCGTTTTGCCATCGATCCGCGGGAGCAGCTCCATGCCCAGGTCTGGGCCCGGGCCCGGGGCTGGCAGGTGCTGGGTTCGGCCCACAGCCATCCGGGCGGCCCAGCCGTGCCATCGGCCACCGACCGCCAGCTCTGCTTCGCTCCCGCTTTGATGGTGATTCTGGGCGGCAGCCGGGCCCTGGGTCCGGAGCCTGGGCTCGCTTGCGGGGATCTGGGCTGCTGGTGGCTGGCCGAAACCGGGGCGCCGTTTGCGTTGCCATGGACAATGGAGGATTGACGGCACGCCGAACCCGCAGCGCCCGTCCTTCTGGTCAATTCCCATGCTTCCTCCCGACACCAGCGGTGTTCAGCTCAGCCCCGATGAGGTGGCCCGTTTCTCCAGGCACCTGATCCTGCCGGAGGTGGGCATGGAGGGGCAGAAGCGCCTCAAGGCGGCCTCGGTGCTGTGTGTGGGCACCGGCGGCCTGGGCTCACCCCTGTTGCTCTACCTGGCCGCCGCTGGCGTCGGCCGACTGGGCATCGTCGATTTCGATGTGGTGGACCACAGCAACCTGCAGCGCCAGGTGATCCACGGCACCAGCTGGGTGGGCAAACCCAAGATCGAATCGGCCAAGGCCCGCATCCTGGAGATCAATCCCCACTGCCAGGTCGATCTCTACGACACGGCCCTGACCAGCGACAACGCCCTGGACATCATCCGTCCCTACGACCTCGTCTGCGACGGCACCGACAATTTCCCCACCCGCTATCTGGTTAACGACGCCTGTGTGCTGTTGGGGAAGCCCAACGTCTACGGCTCGATCTTCCGGTTTGAGGGCCAGGCCACGGTCTTCAACCTTGATGCCGAAAGCCCTAATTACCGCGATCTGTTCCCGGAGCCGCCGCCGCCGGGCATGGTGCCCTCCTGCGCCGAAGGCGGTGTGGTGGGCGTGTTGCCCGGCATCATCGGCGTCATTCAGGCCACCGAGGCGGTCAAGATCATCACGGGCATCGGCACCACCTTGAGTGGCCGCCTGCTGCTGTTCGATGCCCTGCAGATGAAGTTCCGGGAGCTGAAGCTGCGGCCCAGCCCCGAGCGGCCCGTGATCGACCGCCTGATTGACTACCAGCAGTTCTGCGGGGTGGGTGGCACCGCTCCGGGTCAGGAGGAAGCCGGCAGCGTGGAAAGCATCAGCGTCACCGAACTCAAGCAACGGCTCGACAGCACCCCGGACGACCTCGTGTTGATCGACGTGCGCAATCCGCCCGAGGCTGAAATCGCCGTCATCCCCGGGGCGCTGCTGATTCCCCTCGATCGCATCGAAAGCGGCGAGGCGGTCGAGGAGGTGCGGCGACTGGCCGAGGGCAAGACCCTCTATGTGCACTGCAAGCTCGGTGGCCGCTCGGCCAAGGCCCTGATCGCCCTGGCCCGCCATGGCATCAATGGAATCAATGTGGCGGGGGGAATCGATGCCTGGAGTGTTGATGTGGATCCGAATGTGGCCCGTTATTGATTCCAGAATCCGTTATCTGGGACTGGGGGAGGCTGAAGCCTTCCCGTCCAGACGTAGTCGGCTGATTCGGCTGGAGCGGCGCTTTGTGCCCCTGCTGGTGACGACCTTGCTGCCGATCCTGCTTCTCCCCTGGACGGCCCATGGTCAATGGTATGCGCGGCTCATTCTGGCCGTTGTGAATTCGGCGTTGATTGTTCAGACCATGCGGTCCCTGCCCCTGTTGATCCCCTCCCCCCGGGCGCCCCTGTGGGTGGGCGCCTATCGGCTGCTGGGTCTGGCCTCCATGGTGGTGGTGTGGTGGCTTGTGTACGAGAGGGGGAATACAGGGGAGACCTTTAGGGTCGAATTCTTTTTGTTGAGTTTGTTTTTTGTTCTCTCTTTGGCCCGGCTGGTGCGGTTGTTGGCCCATGTCCCCCGCGTCAACGTGCAGGTGTTGGCGGGGGCTGCGGCGGGCTATGTGCTGCTGGGGCTGACGGGAGGAATGATGGCTACGGCCCTCCAGATGATTGACTTTCATGCATTTAATCTGGGTTCTACGGCTGATCACCAGCTCATCTTGGATCGGTTGACATATTACAGCTTCGTCACGATTAGCGGACTTGGCTATGGAGATATCGTCCCAGCTAATGCTTTTGGCGAACGCTTTGTGATCATGATGGGCCTTGCCTCAACGCTCTATATGGCCCTGTTGACTGGATTGTTGCTGGGTCGTTTTCTGGGTTCCCTGGAGTCGAATGTCCTGGCTGAGGATTTGGATCGAGGTAATGATTGATCCCAGTCCGATGGGGGGCAAGGGCAGGTCGATCAGTAATCCACCCCCCGCTTGAGATCGACGCCCCGTTCGGCGTAGTGCTTATGGCACACCATTTCGGAGTGGACACTGGCCAGATCGAAATAGGCGGGTTGGCTTTTACAGCGGCCGGTGATGATGACTTCGGTCTCGGCTGGTTTGCGCAGCAGGGTCTGCACGATCGGCTCGACCGGGAGTAGTTCCAGATCCACGGTTGGATTCAGTTCGTCGAGAATGACTGTCTTGTACAGACCACTGGCGATGGCGGCGCGGGCGATTTCCCAGGCCCGTTCCGCTTCCACATAATCAATCGGCTGTTGTTGGCCGCGCCAGACAATCGCATCCCGGCCGGAGCGCAGATGGTCCACTAGGTGGGGATAGCTCTCGCGCAGGGCGGCAATCGCCGCATCTTCGGTGTAGCCACTGCCCCCTTTAAGCCACTGCAGAATCAGCACCCGATGGCTCTTGTCCAGGCTGATGCCACGGCCGATGGCCTGCAGGGCCTTGCCCAGGGCACTGGTGCTCTTGCCCTTGCCATCACCGGTGTAGATCTCGATGCCGTCCAGGCCCAGGAGCTCGCCCCCCAACCCTTCCCCGTAGGCCTCTGGGCCGGGGAGGCGGCGACGGTGGGCCCGCATCTCCGAATGCAGATCGGCCAGTTGGACCAGGGCTGGCGGCGCCCCCCTGCCCGTGCAGATCACCTCCATGCCGGTGGGTTTGGCGGCGAGGGTTTTGACCACCTCCGCCGTATCCAGCAGGCCCAGGGCCAGGACCGGATTGAGTTCGTCGAGCACCACCACGGAATAGAGGTTGCTGGCGATGGCGCCTTTGGCGATATCCCAGCCCCGTTGGGCCTCCTGGCGATCGAAGGCGGTGGCCTGCTCGGCATTGAAGAAGTCCCCCCGGCCGGTGCGCACCTGGTCGATCAAGTGGGGAAAGCCTTGCTGCAGCGCTTCAATGGCGCCGTCTTCGTCGTAGGAGCGCCCCGGACCCTTGAGAAAGCGCAGCAATAGAACGCGGGTTCGCTGCTGCTCGCAGATCCCCAGGCCGATGGTGCGCAGCACCACCCCCAGGGCCGCCTGGCTTTTGCCCTTGCCGTCGCCGTCATAGAGATGCAACTGGCCCCGCTGGCGTTCATTGCTGCCGGCCGCCGTGCGGATGCCGATGCCCCGGCCCGTGCCCCGCTGGGGCGTCCGGGTTCCGGTGGGGCCTGAAGCCGTTGCAGCAGCGGCGGAAGGGCGGTTGGGCGGGTTCATCGCGGTGCGGTTCGGAGGCCAGGCTACCGAGATTTCCGCAACCCCAGCCCCTGCCCTTGCCAGGATGGCGGCCATGGTCCCAGTTGCTCCTTTCACCTTGCTCGAATCGCTGCCTCCACCCCTGGAGGCAGCCCTGGCCGCCCTGCGCCAGCAGCTGGCCCGTCTCGGCACCGTTGTGGTGGCCTACTCGGGGGGTGTGGACAGCGCTCTGGTGGCGGCCCTCGCCGCCGAAGTCCTCGGGGATCGCGCCCTGGCGATTACGGGCGTGTCGCCCGCCCTGGCCCCCCATCTGCTGGAGGAAGCCCGTGCCCAGGCGCTTTGGCTCGGGATCCGGCACCGGGAACAGCCCACCGCCGAGCTGGCCGATCCGGCGTACAGCAGCAATCCGGAGGACCGTTGCTATGCCTGCAAACGGGAGCTGCATGGTCTGCTGGCGCCCATCGCCGCCGCCGCCGGCCAGGCCCAAGTGCTGGATGGGGTCAACCTGGATGACCTAGGCGACCACCGCCCCGGCCTGAGGGCCGCCCAGGAGTACGGCGTGCTGTCTCCCCTGGCCGAAGTCGGGGTGGATAAGGCCGGCGTGCGCCAATTGTCCCGGGCCCTGGGGCTGCCCTGGTGGGACAAGCCGGCC
>JAPLIF010000097.1:0-6234 GCA_026389255.1 Cyanobacteriota bacterium | reverse complement strand
TCCCGGGCCCTGGGGCTGCCCTGGTGGGACAAGCCGGCCCAACCCTGCCTGGCTTCCCGTTTTCCCTATGGCGAGCCGATTTCCGCCGCCCGACTGCGGCGGGTGGCGGCTGCGGAGGCCTGGTTGCGGCAGCAGGGCTTCCGGGATCTGCGGGTCCGCAGCCAGGGGGAAACCGCCCGGATTGAACTGGCGGCAGTTTCCCTGCCCGGGGCGTTGCAGCGTCTGGTTGCAGACGACTTCCGTCAGGCCCTGGTTCAGGCCTTCGGGGCCCTGGGCTTCAGCGCCGTCGGGCTGGACCTGGAGGGTCTTGTCAGTGGCAAGCTCAATCGGGACCTCGTCCCCAAAACAAACGGCGGAAACCCCGCAGTGGGGTCGCCGCCGATGGATTGAGTAAGGCCTTGGAGGCCTTGCTGCAGCCTTGGGCTGCCCAGGTGCCGTCAGGCCGGCAACAAGGCGGGTTCCCGGTCGCTGAGGCCGACGCTGCCGGGGGTCTCCCGCCGGAAACTGGTCAATTTGTGGCGTCCGGAGCCCAGTTCCTTGGCGAGCACACGGCAGGCCTCGTCAGGCATGGTGTGGTCGCCGCAGGTAAAGACATCCACTGCGGCGTAGCCCGATTCAGGCCAGGTGTGGATGGAGATGTGGGACTCGGCCAACAAGGCCAGACCGGTGACTCCTTGCGGTTCAAACCGGTGGGTGATGAGGTTCAGGAGAGTTGCACCAGCACGTTTCGCTGCTGTCGTGATGGCGTTCCTGAGAAAAGCTTCGTCGTCGAGCTTGGAAGGGTCGCATTCGTAAAGCTCGAGAATGCAATGTTTGCCAACCGCATCAGTGATGGTGCTGAGGGGGGCAGGGGAGGCGGAGAAAGCAGCCTTCCATCCCGGGTTGGGGTGGAGGCAGGACAGGCCATGGTTCATCGAATCCAAGCGGACTTCTGGCACCATAGGGCAAAGTTGCAGCTGGGGCCGGTGGGGTTTCCCTAAGTCATGGTTTCCAGCCTCCCCCCCTGGAGGCGCACCACCTGGGCCGTATCGCGCCAGCCAGCGGCGAAGGCCTCCAGGTGGGTGGCGCTGATCAGGCACTGGTGGTCTTCCCCCACCGCCTCCAGCAGCAGCCGCTGGCGCCGTGGATCCAGCTCCGCCAGCACGTCATCCAGCAGCAGTAGGGGAGGGGCACCCACCACCTGCCGGACCAGGTCCAGTTCCGCCAGTTTCAGGGCCAGCACCAGGGTGCGTTGCTGGCCGGCCGAGCCATAGCGGCGGGCCGTCTTACCCCCCAGCAGCAGTTCGATTTCATCGCGGTGGGGTCCGACGATGCACTGCCCCAGGCGGGCTTCCTCCGGTCGTTGGTCCTGGAGCTGGCGCAGCAGGGCCAGCCGCCAGGGTTCCTCGGCATCCAGCTCCATGGCGCCTGCTTCCATGCGGGTGCCGCTGCGGTAGAGGCAGGCCAGGGGTTCCTGCTCGCCTCCCAATCGACCCTGCCAGCGCACGGCCAGGGGTTCGAGGCGCCGCAGGGCCCGCTGCCGGCGGCGATGCAGGCGGGTGCCCAGAACGGCCATCTGCTCGTCGAAGACATCGAGCAGCGCCTGCTGCTGGGCCGGGGGGGAGTGGCGGCGGAGCAGTTGGCTGCGCTGCCGCAGCAGGCGGCCGTAGCGGCTCAGTAGGGCGCCGTAGACCGGTTCGAGTTGCAATACCACCCGGTCCAACCAATGGCGCCGCAGCGAGGGTTCGCCGCGCACCAATTCCAGATCGAGGGTGCTGAAGCCAACGCAGCGCAGGGGACCGACCAGGTCGATCTGCCGTTCCAGGGTTTTGCCGTTGCGGAGGGCCTGGCGGCCGCCGCTTTGGCGCAGGCGGAGTTCGAGGCTGTCGCCCGCTGCGGTCAGGGCCCGCAGCCGACTGGCGGGTTCCCCCTGGCGAATCAGATCGCGATCACTGCTGCTGCGGTGTCAGCACCCCATCTGGGGCCCCTTGCTGCCATTCAGGCCTGTTTTGGGCATGTAGCTCAGCTGGATAGAGCATCAGATTCCGGTTCTGAGGGTCGGGGGTTCGAATCCCTCCATGCTCGTTGTTCGTCCTCTTCGCCGGAACGGAGAGGCTTTTCTTTCTTTTCATTTCAGCCTCCCTCAGCCCCGGTCCTGGTCCAGCTTGAGGCCCATGGCGCGAATCCCGCCCGGATCGATGATGAAACCGGCGCTACGCAGGGCCGTTAGGGCTTCGGGGGGGGCCGCCAGGGAAATGCTGCAGCCCCCCACCTCCCGTCGCAACCGGGTCAGGGCCGCTTGGACCAGGGTCTGCAAGACCTCTTCCCGCAGGGTTTCCTCCGGATCGCTCAGCAGATCCCAGAGATTGGCGTTGAGGGCCTGGTCCGTGGTGGCGCGTATGAAGCCCACCCAGCGACCCTTGGCGTTGTGGACGCCGAGATGCCAGCTGCTGCGTTCCAGGACCCGCTGCCAGATGGTTTCCGTGCGGGGGATTTCGCCGCAGGCGCTCAGCAGGGGGTTGAGGTCTGCACTGGTGAGAGCCGGTACGGAGATGAGTCCGTAGCCCTGGGGCAGGCGCGGCAGGGAGGGGGAGCTGGTGCGGAAGGGAATCAAGAGGGAGGCGGGCTTCATCCCGTATTGCGCATGCCTGCCGCGATGCCATTGATGGTGAGCAGGGCACCGCGCAGCAGTTCGATGCGGCTGTAGTTGCGATCATCGCCGCCGCCGGGGTCCTGGCCCTCACTCATGGGGGGTTGGCGGTTCTGGTTGCGCAGGCGCCGTAGGAGAGCCACCTGCAGGAAGCCCAGGGGCACGATGGTGCGGTTGCGCAGATCCACCGACAGCTGCAGGGCCGGATCGCCATCGAGCAGTCGGGTGTGGTTGCTGATGCGCAACACCAGATCGCGGGTGAGGGTGAATTCGCTGGCGATCGCGGCAAAAATCTGCTCGAAAGCCTCCCGGTTCTCCTCCCTGCCCAGGGTGCGCACGTAGTGCTGGGCGAGGTCGAGATCCACTTTGGAGAGGGTCATTTCCACCTTGGAAATGAGCATGCGGAAGAAGGGCCAGCGTTGATAGAGCAACTGCAGCAGGTCCATTTGTTCGGGATCGTTATTCAGCTCCGCCTGCAGGGAATGGCCCACGCCATACCAGCTGGGCAGCAGAAAACGACTCTGGGTCCAACCGAACACCCAGGGAATGGCCCGGAGGCTGGAAAGGTCCCGGGCGCCGCTCTTGCGCCGCGCCGGCCGGCTGGAGATCTCCAGTTTGCTGATTTCCTCGATGGGGGTGACCTGCTGGAAAAAGGCCACCAGGTCCGGGTTGTCGTAGACGAGGGCCCGGTAATGGTCGCGGGAGCGTTGGGCCAGCCGCTCCATCAAGGCGTTCCAGTTCGGGGTGGCATCCAGGGGTGTGGTGATCATGCTGTTCTGCAGCACCGCCGTGGTGACCGTTTCCAGGTTGTAGAGGGCCAGCTCTGGCAAGGAATACTTGGAGGCCAGCACCTCCCCCTGCTCGGTGATTTTGATTCGCCCCTGAACGGTGCCACTGGGCTGGGCCAGGATGGCTTGGTAAGCGGGGCCGCCGCCGCGTCCCACCGAGCCGCCGCGGCCATGGAAGAGGCGCAGGGCCACATCGTGCTGGTTGGAGAGCTGTTGCAGGGCAATCTGGGCGCGGTGGATTTCCCAGTTGCTGGCCAGAAAGCCCGAGTCCTTGTTGCTGTCGGAGTAGCCCAGCATCACCTCCTGCAGACGCTGGCCGCCGTCCGTTTGGAGCAATTTGCGGTAAAAAGGTTCCTGGAACAGGCGTCCCATCACGGCGGGGGCCCTCTGCAGGTCTTCCACCGTTTCGAAGAGCGGAATCACCAGCAGGCTGGAACGGGGAATATGGGGATCCACCAGGCCCGCCTCCTTGGCCAAAAGCAACACCTCCAGCAGGTCGGACACCGTGTGACTCATGGAGATCACGTAGGTGCTGCAGATGCGGCTGCCAAATTCCTGTTGCAAACGCTGCAACATCCGGAACACGGCAATTGTTTCGGCGGTGCTGTCGCTCCAGCGGGCCGCCGGGGGAATCAGGGGGCGCCGGGTCTGCAGTTCGGCGAGCAGCCAGGTCACCCGCTCGTCTTCTCCCATCTCGCCATAGGGCCTGGATAGCTGGAGATAGCGGGTCAGTTCGTCGATGGCATCGCTGTGGCGGGTGCTTTCCTGGCGGATGTCCAGGCTGGCCAGGCTGAAGGCAAAGATGTGGACCTGGCTGAGCAGATCTTCGAGGGCTTCACAGTGCAGTCCCGTGACATGAAGGCTGTCGCGGATGAGTTCAAGGTCAGACCGGAAGTCGTCCTCCGAGCCGTAATGGAGTTCCTGGGACCAGGAGTTGGCGGGGGCCGTGCTGCCCAGGGCCGTACTGACGCCGCTGTGGCCATCCCCCGGAAATTCCCAGCCACTGCGGGAGAGCTGGCGGTTGCGCTCCTGGCTGAGTTGCAGCCGTTCGAGCATGTAGCTGAGTTTGAGCCGGTAGGGCTCGAGGCGATAACGGGCGGCCCGCTCTTCGTAGATTTCAGGAAAGCGCAGTCGGTCCATTTCCAGGGACTCCAGCAGGGCCGGTCCCACCTGGCTCCATTGCATGGAGATGCTCAGCTGGTCGCGCAGTTCCGACACCTCTTTGGTGTAGCGCTCCAGCATCAGTTGGCGTTGATAGCAGGCCGCCCGCCAGGTGATCTCCGGTGTTACGGAGGGGTTGCCATCCCGGTCGGCCCCCACCCAGGACCCAAAGGTGCAGAAGGCTTCGGGGGGGGGGGTCACATCGGGATAACTGGCGGCCAGGGCCATGCGCAGCCGGGTCTGCAGTTGGGGCATGGCATCGAAGAGCACCTGCTGGAAGTAGTGCAGGGCGTAATCCACCTCATCGAGCACGGAGGGCTTGAACTGGTGCAGTTCGTCGGTGCGCCACCAGAGGCGGATCTCCTCCTCCAGTTGCAAGCGCAGGCGTTGTTGTTCATCGGGTCCCAGGGGGCTGTCCAGTTGCAGCTTCTGGATCAGGGCCGCCACCCGCCGCTGCTTGTGGCGCACGGTATGCCGCACGATCTCGGTGGGGTGGGCCGTGAACACCAGGCGGATGTCGAGTTGCCGTAGCAGGCTTTCCAACTGGGCGGGCGGCACGTTGAGGGCCCGCAGTCGCTCAAACAGTTGGCGGAATGTGGCCGGGGAACTCTGGGCCGCCAGGGGCGGCAGGAAGGGATCACTGCTGGCGGCGGCGGGGGTGCTGCGCAGGCTTTCGAGATAGCTGTCCTCCTCGATGTGTTGTTCGAGGATGTTGATCAGTTGGAAATACAGGGAGAAGGCACGGGCCGCGGCGATGCCGTCGGCCAGGTCCATCTCCTGGATCACCGCCACGATGGCTTCACTCTTACTGCTGGGAGTGCCGCTGTCGCCAGCGGCCGTCTCCGCCGGATGCAGGGGGCCGACGAGCTCCTTGAGCCGCAGCAGCCGTTCGAGCTGCCGGGGACCGCATTCGCTGCGCAGGATGGTGAGCCAGAGGTCCTCGACCAGTTCGAGGCGTTCCCCCAGCACCCGGATCACCCCCGTCGTCCCTGGTTGGGCGGCGATGGCAAGGGGGGAAGGGGCCGTGGCGGCTGACTCCCGCATGGGTGTCGGCGAGGCGGAGGAGGGAATCATGATCATCCCAAAGCGGGTGTTCGGTCTGTCGCGACGCTGGCCAGCTGGGCGATATCTCGGCTTTCCATGGCCCTGGCTTCGCGACTGATGATTTCGCGGATGCTCTCCCCCTGGCGCTGCCGTGCCAGCCAGCGGCTGGCCTCGTTGCCGTCCCGCAGCACCGCGGTCAGGGGGGCGAGCACGGGGTCAAGTTGCAGGGCGGCGGCCAGGGGGGCCATCGCCACCCGTTCGGTTTCGATCCAATCCCTGGCGCTGATCCGTCGGCCGTCGCGCCAGTGGCGCAGCACCGCATCCAGTCCGTCGCGGGCGACGGCCCGGTCGTTGGCATCGGCCAGCAAGGCCAGTTCCGGGGCCGTGAACCGGCTGGCCCGCAGGGGGTCCAGCTGGTCTTCGTCCTGGAACAACTGCAGCACCCTCAGCTCAGCCCAGGCGGTGATGGCGCAGAGCAAGGCGGCATCGCTGATCAGGTCGCAGATGCGGATCTCCACCCGGTTGAGATCATGGGGACGGTGATCGCCATTGGGTCGCACCGAGGTCCAGAGATGGCGAATGTTGTGCATGGCCCCAGCGGCCAGTTGCTCC
>JAPLIF010000241.1 GCA_026389255.1 Cyanobacteriota bacterium | reverse complement strand
TGTGGCCCGCCTGCGGGCCCTGCGCTCGGGGGCCCGGCTCGTGCTGGGCAGCGCCACCCCATCGCTGGAAACCTGGTGGGCCTGCCACGAACCCCAGGCCCAATGTCGCCTGTTGCAGTTGCCGGAACGAATCCAGGGGCGGCCGTTGCCCCCGGTCCATGTGGTGGACATGCGCGCCGAGCTGGCGGAAGGCAATCGCCGCCTGATCAGCTTCCCCCTGATGGAGTGCCTGGGCCGTCTCGCGGGCCGCGGCGAACAGGCTGTCGTGCTGGTGCCGCGCCGGGGCTACCGCACCTTTTTGAGTTGTCGCAGTTGTGGGGAGGCGGTGCTCTGTCCCCACTGTGATGTGGCCTTGACCGTGCACCGGCGCCGGGATGGATTCGAATGGTTGCGCTGCCACTGGTGCAACCACCGCCAGGAGAAAACCGACAGCTGCGGCCATTGCGGTTCCACCGCCTTCAAGCCCTTCGGGGCGGGGACCCAGCGGGTGATGGAACAGCTGGCCAGCGAACTCCCGGACCTGCGGCTGCTGCGTTTCGACCATGACACCACCCGGGGACGGGATGGCCATCGCCGCCTGCTCGAACACTTCGCTGCCGGTGAGGCCGACGTGTTGGTGGGCACCCAGATGCTCGCCAAGGGGATGGATCTGCCCCAGGTGACCCTGGCGGTGGTGCTGGCCGCCGATGGTCTCTTGCACCGCCCTGACCTGCGGGCTTCGGAACAATGCCTCCAGCTGCTGCTGCAGCTGGCGGGTCGGGCCGGCCGGGGCGAGCGCCCCGGCCAGGTGTTGGTGCAGACCTACAACCCGGATCACCCTGTCATCCGCCACCTGGTCGATGGCCGTTACGAGCGGTTTCTGGCCGAAGAACTGACCCTCAGACGGGAGGGGGGCCTGATCCCTTTCGCCCGGGCTTGTCTGCTGCGCTTGGCTGGGGTTTCGGCCGCAACGACGGCCACCACCGCCACGGCCTTGGTCGAGATGATTCGGCCACGGCTGGAGCGGGAGGGCTGGCTGGCGATTGGCCCTGCCCCCGCCCCCGTGGCGCGGGTTGCCGGTCGCAGCCGTTGGCAGGTGCTGTTGCATGGCCCCGCCAGCTCCTCCCTGCCCCTGCCGCCGGAACAGGAGCTACGGGCCCTGTTGCCCCAGGATGTGTCCCTGGCCATCGATCCGGATCCGCTCCAGCTTTAAGGAACCCGGCGGCAACCGGCTTCGCTCCCAGGGGCTAGGCCGGCAGTTCGGGCAGGCCGAAACCAAGGGTCAGGCGCAGCCGTTGCAGGGCCAGGGAGAGCAGCAACAACAGGGCAATGACCAGGCTGCCGAGGCCCAGGGGACTCCAGCGCCAGCATTCCAGTTCCAGGGTGGTGCGGCGGCCGCTTTGCAGGGGCCACAGCACCCTCCCCCTTCGGTGGCCCGAGGTGGGCTCCTGGGGGGCGATGGCCGCGCTGTTTTCCGCCTCGGTGTGGGTGGCCAGGGGCTCGGCTCGCCGCACATCCCCCGCTGCTACCGGATCGAGCAGCACCTCCAGCTGGAGCCCCGGCAGGTTCGGCACCGCGGTGAGGTCGAGGTCGAGGAGCAGGTGCTGGCGCACCCCCACCAGCCAGTTGCGTTCATGCAATTCCAGGGTGGGCGGGGGAAGCGGGGTGGCAGCCAGGTCGGCGATCAGGCTGAGGCTTTGGCCTAGGGCTGCCAGGGCCTGGGGGGCTGCAAGCACAGGGGTTTGCAAGATGTCCTGGGTCCCCTGGAAATGCCGTTGAAAGCCGCCGTTCTGGCTTTGGCCCAGGGCTGCCACGAAGCGTTGTTGCAGGGGGGAAGGGGTGCCGCTGGCCGGGCGCAGGGCATGGCTGATCTGGAGCCGACCCGGCCCGGCGAAATGGATTTCGCTGCGCACCCGCATGCAGCCCCCCAACAACTGGGAAAGAAGCACGGACAACAGCAGGGCCACCACCAGGGCGGCGAAGCCGCGCGGGGCCTTAACGGGACCGACCGGAGGGGCTGGCTCCGGCTCCGGGGCGGCGGCGCGGCTCTGGCGCCAGCTCCCGCCCCGGCTTAGTGATTCCAGGGGCGGGGCGCTGGCCAGGCTGGGCAGGGTGAGGGACCATTCCCGGGGTCGGTTCAGCTCGGGGGCCTCCAGCACAAGCAGCAGATCCCGGGCCTGCTGGCGCAGCTGCTCGTCGCGACAGCCCTGGAGGCTGCGACAGCAGTCGGCGGCGGTGTCGGTGCGGCCCTGTCCCATCAGGGCGGTGGCCATCAGCAAGCGCAGATGCCCCCCTTCGGAACTGGTGGCAGGATGGCTGGCACAGAGGGGCTCGAGCAACCGCAGCACCTGGCCGTATTCGCCACGATCTAGGGCGACTCTGGCCTGCTGAAGGGGATCCGTCGTCATGCCGCCTCAGGTGCAGGTCTCGGGCGCGGTGGCTTGGTTCAGGCCCTTGGCGGAGGCCACCACCATCGTGCCGATGCCCGCGTTCGTGAAGACTTCGAGCAGCAGGGCATGGGGCACCCGGCCATCG
>JAPLIF010000068.1 GCA_026389255.1 Cyanobacteriota bacterium | reverse complement strand
TCGGCCGTGATCATGGGGCGCCTGCGGGAGGGCCGTTCACCCTTTTATCCCGATCGACGCCATCTCCATCACCGCCTGTTGCGCAGCGGCCTCAGCCAGCGCCACACGGTCCTTTTGATTTATGCCTTCACCCAATGGTTGGCCTCCCTGGCCCTGGTGGTGGCCAACGCCGAGATGCGTTTTCTCTGGCTGGGGCTCGCCACCGCCGTGTTAATCGGCGCCCTGGTGCTCACCCGCCGCAGCCTGGCCCAGGATTTCTGATGACCATGCCTTCCCCGCCCAACCGCCAGGGGGCGGAGCTCCTTTGCGTCGGCACCGAGTTGTTGCTCGGCAACATTCTCAACAGCAACGCCCGCTGGCTGGCCGAGCGGCTGGCGGCCCTGGGGGTCCCGCACTATCGCCAGGTGGTGGTTGGCGATAACCGCGAACGGGTGATCCAAGCGGTGCGGGCCGCCTCCCAGCGCTCTCGCGTGCTCATCACCAGTGGGGGCCTGGGTCCGACCCCCGACGATCTCACAACCGAGGCGATCGCCGCCGCTTTTGATACCCCCCTCCAGGAGCGGCCTGAGGTGTGGGAATTGATCCAGGCCCGGTTGGCGGGACGGGGTCGCCCGGTGGCCGCCAGTAACCGCCGCCAGGCCTGGCTGCCCCAGGGAGCCCAGGTGCTGCCCAATCCCACCGGCACGGCCCCGGGGATCATCTGGAGTCCCGTGGAGGGCTTCACCGTGCTGACCTTCCCAGGGGTGCCGTCGGAGCTCAAGGCGATGTGGCTGGCCACGGCGGAGCCCTGGTTGATGCAGGCCGGAGTGGCCGATGGGGTCTTCGCCAGCCGCCTGCTGCGCTTCTGGGGGGTCAGCGAATCGGCACTGGCCGAACAGGTGAGCGACCTGCTCGCCCAGGACAACCCCACGGTGGCTCCCTATGCCGGCCTGGGGGAGGTGAAGTTGCGCCTGACGGCCCGGGCCAAAGATGGGGCCACGGCCGCCGCCTTGCTGGCACCGCTGGAGGCCGAACTGCGGCGGCGCAGCGGCCCAACTTGTTATGGCCTCGATGATGACAGCCTGGCTTCGGTGGTGCTCGAGACGTTGCGCCAGCGGGGTGAAACCCTGGCGGTGGCCGAATCCTGTAGCGGCGGCGGATTAGGGGCGGCCCTGGTGGCGGTGCCCGGGGCCTCCGATGTGTTTCTGGGCGGTGTGATCGCCTATGCCAATGCGGTGAAACAGGGCCTGCTGGGGGTCGATCCACAGGACTTGGAACGCTGGGGGGCCGTGAGTGATCCCGTGGCGGAGGCGATGGCCCTGGGGGCCCAGCGGCTCACCGGCAGTGATTGGGCCCTAGCGATCACCGGGGTGGCGGGGCCGGGGGGTGGCAGTGACCAAAAACCGGTGGGTCTGGTCCATATCGCCGTGGCCGGGCCGCTCTGGTGTCGCAGTGGGGCGGTGCGCTTCGGCAGCAGCCGACCACGGGCCTGGATTCAGGCTCTGAGTGTGGGTGAGGCCTTGAACCGACTGCGTTTATCCCTGGCCTGAAGCCAGCGACGCAGGCAAAAAATGCACAAATTGCATCGCAGTGGCCTGGGCATAAACAGGACGCCGATGCAATGCAGACCCAGGAAGCGAAGCAGCGACCGTGATGCAATCGGTGTCATCTTGAGCTGATTACAGGCTTGCATTAGGGACTCGGGGCGTTAGGGTGAATTGAACCTCAATTGCTTTCAGACATCATGTTGACCGGCCCCGATCTCCTGTCCAAAGTCAAGGAACTCGGCGATGCATCCAAATCCGACTTGGTGCGCAGCTGCGGCTATGTGAGCACCAAGAAGGATGGGTCGGAGCGCCTGAACTTCTCCGCCTTCTATGAAGCACTCCTGGAGGCCAAGGGTCTCAGCCTCGGCGACAACAGTGGCAAGGGTGTAGGTAAGGGGGGGCGCAAGCTCAGCTATGTGGCCACGGTGCAAGGCAACGGCAACCTGTTGGTGGGCAAGGCCTACACCGCTCTTCTGGATCTCAATCCCGGCGATGAGTTCGAGATCAAGTTGGGACGCAAGCAGATTCGCCTTGTGCCCGCAGGTGGCGAAGACGAGGAGTGATCCGGCCGGCATGGCCGTCAAGACCTCCGTGGCAGAGATACGGAGGTCTTCTCTTCGCCAGGCCATTGATCACGAATCCTGAGGCTTGAACTTTTCCAGCCTTGGCCTGGTCCTTTCCCCATCCTTCCCCAGGGTTTTCCCCAGAGGCCCAAGCCTTGTTGGCTGCGCTGGCTGACCGGGTCGATTGGTTCTGTGGGAAACCCCTCTTCCCCTTGACGATTCCTGGGGGATTCCTCCCTGGTTCCTCTGCAAAATTGACCCGTCCGTGGCCAGGCGGCTTGCACCCTTTCCAATAGTGAGACGCAAGAGACTTTGCCGAATCGGGTCGCTTTGACGGCTGGGGCCTCGCCGTGGCCTGATGGGGGGGTCCTTGAAGTGAACCGTATGACCCAGATTCCCGATCACGCCCCTTGCACGGTGAGCATCGAGAACCAGATGCCGGAAGACCTCTTCTCGGCGATGCGCGACTTCATCTCCCTCCATCCCCAGTGGGATCAGTACCGCCTGATGCAGGCAGCCCTGGCTGGGTTTCTGTTCCAGCACGGTTGCGAGGACCGGGCTGTGGCCCGCCACTATCTCGATGGCCTCTTCCGGCGCGACCGGGACATTGAGCGCCCGGAACTCCCCCGGCGCGGTGGCCAGCGTTGATCAGCGGAACCGACCTCCCCAGCTTGGTCGTGCTCGATGGCCATACCACCAACCCCGGGGACCTCTCCTGGGAGCCCCGGGAGCGGCTCGGTGCCCTCCAGGTCCAT
>JAPLIF010000285.1 GCA_026389255.1 Cyanobacteriota bacterium | reverse complement strand
TTTGAGACCCCGCAGGATCGATATGGTGTCTTCCACCGTGGGTTGATCCACGAATACCTGCTGGAAGCGGCGCTCTAGGGCCGGATCCTTCTCGATGTGTTGCCGGTGCTCATCGAGGGTGGTGGCGCCAATGCAGCGCAGTTCGCCCCGGGCCAGCATCGGCTTGAGCAGGTTGCTGGCGTCCATGGAGCCGCCGGCGGCCCCGGCCCCGACGACGGTGTGGATCTCATCGATGAACAGCACGATCTGCCCCTCGCTGGCGGTCACCTCCTTGAGTACCGCCTTGAGCCGCTCCTCGAATTCGCCCCGGTACTTGGCGCCGGCGATCAGGGCGCCCATGTCGAGGGCAATCAGCTGGCGATTCTGCAGGGCCTGGGGCACATCGCCGTTGACGATGCGCTGGGCCAGACCCTCCACAATGGCGGTCTTGCCGACGCCAGGTTCGCCGATCAGGACGGGGTTGTTCTTGGTGCGGCGGCTGAGGATCTGGATCGTGCGGCGGATTTCTTCGTCGCGGCCGATGACCGGATCGAGCTTGCCGGCCTTGGCCGCTTCGGTGAGATCCCGGCCGTACTTGAGCAGGGATTCGTAGGTGCCTTCGGGGTTTTGGTCGTTGACCTTCTGGCTACCCCGCACCGCAAGCACGGCCTCCCGCAGGCGGCGGCTGTCGGTGCCCATCTGGGAGAGCAGCTGTTTGCCATGGCGGTCGTCATCGGCCAGGGCCAGCAGCAGGTGCTCGACGGCGATATAGGCGTCGTCGAATTCCTTCTTAAGGGCGTCGGCGCGATCGAGCACCGCATTGAGGCCCTTGCCGAGATAGATGTTGTCGGGAGGGGCCGAGAGACTGGGCAGGGCGCTGATGGTGGCATCGAGCCTCTGGCTGAGGCTGCCCACATCCACGCCCGCCTTTTCAAGGATGCGGCTGGCCAAACCCTGCTGGGCCAGCAGCGAAGCGAACAGGTGCTCGCTCTCCATCTGCTGCTGGCGCTTCTGCTGGGCCAACTGCTGGGCCCCTACCACGGCGCCCCAGCCATTTTCAGTGAATAATTCGGCGGTGGGATGCATCGTCAAAACCTCCTGTTGAGCGGACGTGCCGTGTTGTTTGGAGTCACCGTATGAACGGTGGCCGCAAACGCCGAGCGTTGACACCGAACCCATCGGTACGGTCCTCCCCCCTCAGGATGGGTGCACCGAACCGGAGGGGTGGGTGGACCGAACTCTTAGCCTCCCCTCGCCCCGTGACCGCTGACGTGAGCGTACGACATCCGCGACATTGACGAGGATTTGTACCTGGCAGTTCTGGCTTGCCGTCTTGGCCAAAAGGAACGCTCTGACAGCGATTTGAAGGGTGCCTCGCCATCCCAGCAAGTCACAGGAAGGGACTGAAAGGGCCTGGCAATGCGTCGGTGATGCACGCCTCATGCATCATGCTCAAGTCGGCATCATGGATGCACTGCACCTCTCCCCGCAGGGACGACAGAACAACCGTGTTGGTCATGGCCTTAACGCATCGTGGGTTCAGCCTCTGCAACCTTGCTGCCCTGGGAGCAATTCTTCCTGCGAATAAGAAGCGGCCGTCGCGGCAAGCCCGTCAAAAAAATGCGCTTCATGCCCATGGCCCGCGCCCATGAGCTGGCTCGCTCGGTGCTGCTGGATCGCTGTGCAGACGCGATCGGGGGCCAGAGTCAACTGGTCGACCAGAAAGCGATCGGGATGGCAGGCGCTGATTCCATGGGTCGCCAGGACTGGCTCAGGGAAATCGTTGAGGTTGAAGGTGACGATGAGATCGGCTCCGCATTGGATGGCGGCGGCCAGGACATGGCAGTCTTCAGGGTCCGGCAGCTTCAGGGCTGGGATGAGGGTCTGATAGCCATCGACCAATGCATCCCGCACATGGGCATTCATCAGCGCGCGGGTGCTCTCCAGTTGCTGCCTGGAGAGATCAGGTCGGTTCCGCAGCACCGCCCTGATCCATTCCTCATGGATTGCATCGCTCCAGCGGGCGCGATAAAGATCCGTGAGTGCCAGCCGCAGCAGCAGATCACGTAATGGGGCCGGATAGAGAACACAGGCGTCGTACAGGACGGTGAAGCGATTCACCTCAGTAGCCCATGCCCAGATCTTGAGCCTGGGCGGTCAGCTCATCGAGGGCTGTGACGCGCTGCTGGTCGATGGCTTGCTTGTAGGCCATCAGGTCGTGCAGACGGATGCGCCGATGGGTACCGACCTTGCGGAAGGGGATCTCGCCCCGGTTCAGACGCTCGATCAGGAACGGCCGCGACACGTTCAATAGATCAGCGGCTTGCTGGCTGGTGAGCTCCGCATGCACTGGCAGCAAGGTGACCGCATGGCCTTGGGCCATCTGCACCAGGATCCCCTGCAGCAACTCCAGGACCGCCGGGGGAAGCGCAACGGAGGCCCACCCCCCATCGTCGAGCTCAAGGCTGACGCTGGCGCTCCGCAAGCTATGGGCGCCACGGACCTGGGCCAGATCCCGCAGGCTGGCCTCAGCGGCCTCGATGACCTCGGCGGTGGGAGCCACGGGCTCGATGGAAGAGGGGAGCGCCACGGCCATGGGCTGGAGAGGGATCTAGCCCATCCAGCTTAAGCGAAATAAACGCAGCAAACGCAGCTTCCGCAGAAAGCGGTTGTTCCCTGTTCGGGATGATTCCGCTGATGGACAGGCTTGATCTGGGGTGGCTCTCACCCCACCAGCTCCAACCACCAGCCGGTTCCGGCGCCCTCCACCATCCAACGAGGGCCCCAGTTGCGCTCGGAGTAGCGCTTGTTCTTGCCGCTGCCAATGGCTGTGTTCACGTAGCCGCCGCCAGATGGCGCCGAGACGGGCCCTTTATGGAGCCAGCGGTGGGGGTGCAAAAATATTCAAGTAAATAACAAAAAGCATAAATGCGGACAACAACGACAACACAAGCCGATAAATATTCTTACGAGAAGCATGTTCGGCAATTAGTTATCTGTAATTCGCTGCGCGTTGGTCGTTCGCACCTGAACGGGACCTGAAGCCAAGGCTTTGCGCCAGGCTTGCCCCAGCGCGCAGCTTGCCTCGGCGACCATGGACCAGCAACTCGACCTCCTCCAACCTGCACCACCGGGACGGTCCAACAGCCCCCAGGTGGTGACAGCAGAGGGGCTTGCCTTGCGCTACTGGCCCCTGTGGCTTGCCGATGCCGCCACCGTGCTTGAACAGTTGCGGGTCGAAGTGCCCTGGAAACAGGAGCAAATCACTCTCTTCGGGAAGACCCACCCGATTCCGCGGCTCACCTGCTGGATGGGTGATCCCGGTTGCCATTACACCTACAGTGGTGTGCGCACAGCGGAGGACTTCGCCAGATGGCGGAGGTTTCCAATCAATAGGTGTCACCAACGAGTGGTGACTCGTCAGCGGGATTCGCACCGGCCCGGCGCTTGTAACCAGTTTCCAATCAATAGGTGTCACCAACGAGTGGTGACTTTGAGTGCAGCGAGCCAAGGGAGCACGAGACCCAAAGTTTCCAATCAATAGGTGTCACCAACGAGTGGTGACATTACAAGCAACAGGGG
>JAPLIF010000290.1 GCA_026389255.1 Cyanobacteriota bacterium | reverse complement strand
AAAGACTTTGAGGTGGAACATCGCAAGGACCGCAATCGCTTCTGTGTGGTGGTGCTGCCGGTTTTCGTGACCCGACACCGCTGGGAGAACCTGCTCCACAACCAATCGACGATCCTGCTGCGCAGCGCCCTGAGGGCCCAGGGAACCAGGGTGGTGACAACGGTCGGGTTCTACCTCTGAATCTCCCCTCAAGGGGGAAATTCAGCAGGCTGGGATTCACGTCTCGGAATGGCCCCTGTGCCGCCGTTGGCGCAGGGAATCGGCCAGGGACAAGGCCAACAGCACCACTCCAATGAAGCCCGTGACCCACTCCGGCAGGTGCACCCCTTGATGGGCCAGCCAGATACCGGCCAGCATCAACAAACCCAGGGCACCGATGGCGTAGTGGGCACCGTGCTCCAGATACACCAATTGGTCGAGGGCCCTTTCCCGGCTCAGCATCAAGGTGAGGGAACGGATGAAAAGGGCACCGAGACCCAGTCCCACCATGATCAGGGCGAGGTTGCTGGTGATCGCGAAGGCACCGATGGTGCCATCCAGGCTGAAGGAGGCATCGAGAAGCTCGAGATAGATCAAGCTCATCAATCCACCCCCGGCCGCCAGACGGGCACCGGCCTGCTCCTCATCGCCGAAGGCCTCGGCCAGGGAAGTGCTGAGTAACTGCAGCACCAAGCCAATGACACCGGCGACCATGACGTCACCCCGCAGGGTCCCCGGCAGGCTCGCCACCAGCAGGAGCAGCACAACTAGGGCGAGGGCAATCTCAAGGGCCTCAATGCGGCCGGCGGCGCTGAGGCGACGCTCCAGGGGACCAAGCCAATGCAGGGTCTTGGCCTCATCCAGGAAGTAGCGCAAAAAGACCATCAGCAAAAACATGCCGCCGAAAGCCAGGATGCGCGGCTCGGCCAGTTCCAGCAGTTCGCGGTAGTGATCAGGGTGGTGGATGGCGGCATCAAAAGCCTCGCCCAGCCCAACGCCGCCAGCCAGGGCCACCATCAGCAGGGGACCGAGCAGGCGGACCCCAAAAACCGGAATAATCAGGCCCCAGGTAAGAAAGAAGCGCTGCTGGGCGGGGTTCAACTTTTCCAGAACACGGGCGTTGACCACCGCGTTGTCAAAGGAAAGGGAGATCTCCAGCACCAGCAACACCAGGGTGACCCAGGCGGCGCTAGGACCCAACCAACCCATCACGATCGCCAGACCGGCCCCGCAGCAGCTGAGGGGAAAGATGAGGTAGCGCCAATAGCGCTTGGACATCGGTTCAGGCATAAAACGACGAGCGCATCATCCCTCGCCGCCTATCGGCCCTGGGTCGCTGTCAAAGCTCAGGTGGCGGCGGTTCGCCATCGAGCTCCCGTTGTTCGAAGCGACTCAGAAGGCGGGGCAGCAGCACGATCAGGGCCACCAGAACCAAGGCGCCCAGCCCAAATTCGACGACCCCCTTCACCATCCGTTCGACGGGAATCCAGCGGCCCCCAAGCCAGGCCAGGCTCACCATGGTGATGCCCCAGAGGGTGGCCCCCACAACGTTGCACAGGAAAAACTTGGGATAGGGCATGCCCACGGCCCCAGCCATCGGGCCCGCCACCACCCGCAGCACGGCCACAAAGCGACCCAGGAGGACGGATTTACCGGCATGGCGCAGGAACTGCTCCCGAAGTTTCTCCAGCTGGGCCGGCGATTGGCCCAGCCAACGGCCCACCTTCAAGATCAAATCCCAGCCCAGGCGCCTTCCTACCCAATAACCAATGTTGTCGCCCAACACCGCCCCACCAATGGCCGCTCCCATCACCCCCAACACATTCAACTGGCCACTGCCAGCCGCATAACCGCCCATCAGGGTGACCGTTTCCCCTGGCAAGGGCACGCCGGCGTTTTCCAGCAACATGGCCCCGAAAATCACCAGATAGCCCCAGCGCCCGAGCACATCCTGGAGGGTGGCCATGTCAAAGCCGCCATCAAGAAAAGCAAGGGGGAGGGTCATGGAAAAGCCACGGGCTCCCGAACCCTATCGCCAGTCCAGCGCGGGCCCAGGCGTGAAACCGCCCTTGGTGAAATCAACCAGTAACTCCCCTACCCTCTTGGCATGGCCATTCGCCCCGTCCTGCAGCTCGGCGATCCCCGCCTGCGCCAGCCCAGCGCTGCCGTGGCGCAGGAACTATTGGGAACGGCCCGACTCGCTTGCCTCATCGAAGACCTGCGGGACACGATGGCGTCCCGCGATGGGGCTGGCCTGGCGGCTCCCCAGATCGCAGTCCCCCTAAGGGTGGTGATCTTCGGCATCACCCGTAACCCCCGTTATCCAGACGCCCCCCCCATCCCCGAAACCGTGCTGATCAACCCGGAATGGACCCCGGTGGGAACGGAGACAGTCGAGGGATGGGAAGGCTGCCTGAGTGTGCCGGGCATGCGGGCACCGGTGTGGCGATCCGCCAGGGTGCACATGATCGCCTTGACACCCTGCGGCCAAAGGATTGACAGGGAGGTGGAGGGGTTTGAAGCGCGGATTGTTCAACACGAATGTGACCACCTCAATGGCGTGCTGCTTCCGGATCGGCTGGCTTCCGCTTGAACGCCCCATGAACGCCAACGTCGCGTTGCTGCTCGCGATCGCCGCTGAGGTTTTGGCCACCTCCAGTTTGAAGGCCAGCCATGGCTTCAGTCGCCCCCTCCCCAGCCTGGTGGTGGTGCTGGGCTACGCGAGCGCTTTCTATCTGATGTCGATCAGCCTCCAACGCCTACCCCTCGCCCTCGTCTATGCGATCTGGTCCGGAGTGGGGTTGGTGGGCATCAGCCTGGTGGGCTGGCTGATCTATGGCCAGCGCCTCAACGGCGCCACCTTTTTGGGCATGGGCTTGATCGGGGCTGGCGTGGTGGTGCTGCAGCTCTATGGACGCAACGGCCACTGAATCGACCACGCTGCGCTTACTTTGGCCGCCAAGTTCCCAGTACTCCTGGTCATGGCCGTTTCCCCCCACCCCATCGACGCAGGCCCCCGCTGGTGGGTGCGGGGCGACCTGGATGGCTTCCTGGGGCTGGGACTTGACAACCTGATCCAGCTACTGCTGATCGTCTCGTTGTGTCGCGCCGTCCTGGGCTATCCAGACAGCTTGATCTTTGGTGTCATCCTGCCGGCCACGGGGGTGTCCCTGGTGGCCGGCAACCTGGCCTACGCCCTCCAGGCCCGGCGCCTGGCCCTCCAGGAGGGCCGCAACGACCGAACGGCCCTGCCCTTCGGCATCAACACGGTGAGCCTGTTTGCCTTTGTGTTTCTGGTGATGCTGCCCGTCAAGCTGGCGGCCCTAGGCCAGGGGCTGACGGAAGCCGAGGCAATACGACTCTCCTGGCAGGCCGGCCTGATGGCTTGCTTGGCCTCGGGCCTGATTGAGGCGGCGGGATCGTTTGTGGTGGCCCC
>JAPLIF010000153.1 GCA_026389255.1 Cyanobacteriota bacterium | reverse complement strand
AGCGTAAGGAAGGTTCAGGGATGGATCAAGGTTTCGCAACGCCGCAATCGGATTCTCGGGCACGGGATCGGCGCTCGGCCACTCGACCACTCGCCACTGGCTGGCTTCGGGGGGCAGGGAGGCCAGGACGTAGGCATTGATCAATTTGTCGCGGGCCAACAGATCCCCAATCAGATCGCCGAGGGCCTCCGCCTCCAGGGGCATGCCATCGCGGCAAGTTTGCGGGGGCAAAGGTGTATCAATGGTCACCGGGCCAGGGCTGCGAGCCGAATGGGACTGGCCTTTAAGGCTGTCATCATGGAGTTCGAGCAGAACTAATTGGGGCGAAAAAACCGCCATCCAAGAACCCCACCGCAGCTGCAGATCCTTGAGGAATGAGCTGACTTCCACAACAGAACTCTACTTTGCTTCTTAATCTACAGAAGTTCACCGCCAGGGCAAACCCGAGCCGACCGCTTCGCCAATTGATGCAAGCCCATGGCGATCCAGCTGGGTGACCAAGCCTTCGAGCAGATTGGGCACCAATTGCGGGCCTTCGTAAATCCAACCGGTATAGATCTGCACTAGGGAGGCCCCGGCGCTGATGCGCTCCCAGGCCGACTCCGGCGAGTCAATGCCGCCCACACCGATGAGGGGCAAGCTGGGCCCCGCCATCGCCCTCAGGCGCCGCAACACCGCCAGGGCGCGGGGGCGCAGGGGCCGGCCACTCAATCCGCCACTCTCCTGGGCCAGGGGGCGACCCGTGGCCCCGAGGGTCCGGTTAGCGAGGCCGAGGCGATCCTGGCTGGTGTTCACGGCGATCACCCCCGCCAATCCCTCCTGGTAGGCCAGGCGGGCGATGGCATCAATGGCGTCATCTTCGAGATCAGGGGCGATCTTGACCAGCAGCGGCGGACAGCCGGGCAGCCGCCGCAGCCGTTCGACCAAGCGCCGCAGCTGGGTTTCCTGTTGCAGTTCGCGCAGGCCGGGGGTGTTGGGGGAGCTGACATTGATCACCGCGTAGTCCCCCAGCGGCGCCAATAATTCGAGCGAAGCGGCGTAATCGTCCGGGGCCAGCTCCAGCGATACCTCCTTGGACTTGCCCAGGTTGATCCCCAGCACGGCGGACCGTTTGCCCGTAGGGGGCAGGGCCTGCTGCTCCAAGATGCGGCGCACGGCCACGGCCCCCAGGTTGTTGAACCCCATGCGGTTCAGGGCCGCCCGCTCCGCCGCCAGGCGGAACAAACGGGGCCGGGGGTTGCCCTGCTGGGGCTGGGCGGTGATCGTGCCCAGCTCGGCGAAACCAAACCCAAAGCAGTGCCAAATCGCTGCCGCAACTCCGTTCTTGTCGAAGCCCGCCGCCAGCCCCACAGGATTGGCAAAGCGGCAACCGAACAGGGTTTGTTGCAGGCGAGGATCGCGGCGCTGCAGCTCCGCCCCCAGACCCGCCAGGCTCCCCTGGACCAGGGGCCAATCGCGCCGTAGGGCCACCTGGCCCAATCCCAGCAGGGTGAGCCGGCTGAGTTGCTCGGCATCGACGCCCTCGTCGGTGCGCAGCAGGGGCTCCACCATCCGACGATAAAAAGCGCCCGCGGCGCCAGGGCCCGCCTGCAGGGATCCGCCAGCCCCTGGGGCCGCCTCGGCGCTGGCCCGGCTTGCGGTCGTGGCGTCATCCTCCATCTCCTATCCCTCCTGCTCGCCTTCTGCCGACACCAATCTTCCCGCGTCACGGCGCAGGCGCCAGCGGCCCTGCCCAGTGGGCACCACCGACCAGTCCCGCCAGGACCAGACCGCCGCCCGGGACTCGAGGGTTTTCAGGGGCAGTTCGACCACCTGGGCCAACTCAACCAGCGTCAGGCTGTAGCCCCCCTGGGCAAGCCGGTCCGCCAACTCAAGGCGGCTCAGCAACTGACGCAAGGCAGGCGGCGCCGAATCACCCCCCCCTGTCTGGATCTCTGCCTCGGTCGGTGGCACCGCCGTCACTGCGGCTGAGCGGGCCACAGACTGCCGCACCGGCGCCGCCTTGTCAGGGCCCTGACCCTCCCCGGCCAACGGAGGCTGCTGTCCCCGGGAAAAGGCCACCGCGATGGCGTCGCAGCGGTCGTTGTCCGGATCGCCGCTGTGGCCGCGAACATGTTGGAAACCCACCCCGGCCAGACGGGCCTGATCCAGCCGCTCCCAGAGGTCGCGATTGAGCACGGGTCCATTCGAAGCCGTGCGCCAGTTGCGCCGTTTCCAGCCCGGCAGCCACTTGCCCATGCCGTCGATCAGATAGCGACTGTCGGTGCGAATCACCATCTCCTGGCGACGGGGCAAATCCTTGAGCAACTCCAACAAGGCCAAGGCCGCCGCCAGTTCCATGCGGTTGTTGGTGGTGGCTGGATCGCTTCCCCCCAGCTCCCGTACCGATCCATCCTCAAACCGCAGCAGGGCCCCCCAGCCCCCTGGCCCGGGATTGCCACTACAGGCTCCGTCGCAGGCGGCACCCACCACCCGCCCAGGCTGATCGCTCATTGCCACCTCATGGGGGGTCCGATTGAATGGGCTGCCCAACCCCGGACTCCGGGGCCCGATTCCAGCCTCATGCAGCGAACCTACCTGGCCTCCGCCGGCCTAGCCATGGCGCTTGGGGCCTCGGGGCTGGCAGCCAGGGCCCCCCTGCCGGCGGGGGATGCGGCCCCCCTCTTCGCCAGTGCGCCCGTTGACGGCGGGCGCTTTGCCGTCCTGGCGCGCCCGGTGGGCCAGGACGACTGGACCCTGTTGGTGTTGGAGCAGATCAGACCCCAACCCCGCTGTTGGTCCCCCCGGGCGGACGGCTTGGTGGATCCCAGCCTGAATCGGTTTGATTATGCGGGGATCTGTGGTCGCTACCTCGACAGCAACGGCTATTCGCTGCGGGCCGGCGGGATGGATCTGGGGGCCAGCCACCGCTTGCGCCTGCAGCAGCAAGGCAGCCAACTGCTGCTGTTGGCCCGATCCAGTCAGGAGCTCCGGCCCCTGGTGGTTGCCCGCGGGGCCATCCCAACCCGCCAGCGGGATGGATTTGTGGCCCTCCAGCTGGAGCCGGGCTGGTAACTGCAACGGCGCCTCTTTACAGGGCGCAGCCTGAACCACATCTATTTCGCCCATAGCCGCCCCATCCAGGAGCTGGGGGGGTTGGCAGCCAACCCGGGGGTCCAGGAGAGCAGCCCCGGGCCTTCTTTCTCGCCCCGCTCGCCAAGCTGGTCCAGGCCACCCCTGGTGTCGGATCCAGCCCCTCAGCCGCCCTGGTCCGCCGCCGCTGGCCTGCCCACCCCCATGAATTCCGGTGAGTCCCGGGCGATTTCGCTGCCGGTCATTCCCTTCCAGCAATGACCGGCAGCGAAAACTCACCGAAGAGTGTCAGTTGCGTCTCCGGCCGACTCAACGCAAACAACCCCATAACAGTCACCTAAGTTATTGGACGTGAGGAGTGCGGAACCCACTTCTGGGGTCGAAACGAGGACAGACTCCCGGAAGCGTTCCACCAAAAAAATCCTGCCGTTGGCAGGATTTTTTTTGCGCTGATGACCCACCGATTGGAAATCAGGGGGTGGCGCCCTAGAAGCCAAAGGGCCGGAGCCGAAGCTCCGGCCCGGCGACGATCACTTGATGGTGACCTTGCCGCCGACTTCTTCAATCGCCTTCTTGACGCTCTCGGCCTCGGCCTTGGCAATGCCCTCCTTAACCGCCTTGGGAGCGGCTTCAACGAGGGCCTTGGCTTCACCTAGGCCGAGGCCGGTGACTTCGCGAACGGCCTTGAGCACCTTGATCTTGGAGGCAGCATCGAAGCTGTCGAGGATGACGTCAAATTCGGTCTGCTCCTCTACGGCCTCAGCGGCAGCAGCGGCAGGAGCCGCCATGACGACGCCGGCAGAAGCGGCGGCGGAAACACCGAAAGCCTCTTCAATCTGCTTGACAAGCTCGGCAGCTTCCAGCAGGGAAAGGGTTTTCAGTTGTTCGAGAATGTTGTCAGTGGTAGCGGTCATGGTTGGCGATTAGCAACAGATCTGGAATAGACAGGGATGGGGGCTGGCTGCCAGCCACCGGCTTGCGGCACCGAAGTACCGACCTACACCGTGGATCAGCCTTCGCCGGAATCGGCGTGCTGCTGGAGCGCCCGGGCGAGGCCGGAGGGAACCTCTTTGATGCCAACGGCAAGCTTGGTGGCCAGACCATTGATCGCACCAGCGATCTGGGCCATGAGCACCTCTTTGCTGGGCAAATCCCCAATGGCCTTGATGTCGGCTTCGGTGAGGAGTTGGCCTTCGAAAAGACCTCCCTTCACCTCGGACTTCTTGGCGTCCTTCTGGAAGGACTGCACGGCCTTCACCGCACCGCCGATATCGCCCTTGACCAGGACGAAGGCGTTGGTGCCGGTGAGCAGGGGATCGAGATTGGACCAGATGGTGTCGCCATCGATGGCCCGACGCATCAAGGTGTTTTTGGTCACCTTGCAAACGCCGTTACTGGCCTGCAGACGGGTCCGCAGGTCGGACATCTCTTTAATGGTGAGGCCCTTGAAATCAAGGACTAACGCCATTTCGGCCTCAGCGAGGAGACCTTTCAGC
>JAPLIF010000268.1 GCA_026389255.1 Cyanobacteriota bacterium | reverse complement strand
TGGCACAGATGTTCTTGCCAGCCTGCGCTTGCAAAACCATCAGTTTCCGGTGCTGATGCTCTCGGCGATGGGGGGCCCAAGCGATCGGGTGCTGGGGCTGGAATCGGGAGCCGATGATGATATCAGCAAGCCTTTTTTATTCCGGGAATTACAATTACGCATTCAAAAACTGATTGAAACCCAGGCCCAAGTTAAGCCGCCATCGCCAACACCCATCGTTCTTCTGCTTGAAACCTAACGTTGTGCTCTCCCGCCAAGCCCTTGCCCAACTCACTGGCAGCCTGGTGGATCCGCAACGTAGCCGAACCTTTGATGTGCGCATCTCCCGGCTGCGGAGAATCCTTCGCGAACTTACCGGCGGGGAGGACCTGATCCGTCCCCAAAGGGGAGAAGGTTACCGACTGGAAGCCACTGTCCTTGAAGAAGGTGCCTAGGTGGTGGAAAGCAAGGGGACAACAACCCGTCTTAATCGTCGCGATTGGTTGGATTTGCTCAGCTTTTGCAGCTTGGGCTGTGGCTTAAGTTATACTTTATTGCTGGTGCTAATGCGCACTGTCTTAGAGCCCCAGATTGTGGCAGAGAGCAGCTTGCGCATTAGTCTTAGTGTCAAGCTGATGGAAGAAGTACTCAAAAAAATTCCCTCGATCGTGTTCCTGCCGGTGCTGTTCTAAAGCGGTCTAGCCAGGGGCCTGAAGGCAATTCAAGTTCTCAAAGTCGCTTTGAAAAATTATTAACCGCTGATCTCAAACACACCTATGGCTTGGATCGCCGCATTCAGCCAGACAGGCCTCCCCTTGAAGATCCTTGGGGCGGTTACTGGATTGAATTAGTGTCCAATTATGATCCACCCGTTTGGCTTTATCGACCGGCCCGTCTGGGCGGCAGCAGTGTTTGGTATCTCCCCCTATTGCGTTCGCTAGCCACGGCAGGTGGCATTGTAGCCGGGATCACCATGTTTTTGAAACGACGTGTTGAGAGCCCCTTTATGGATGTGCTCAAAGGATTACCGGACACCGTCATTCCGCCCCTACCCCTGATCCCAGAACAAGGGATCGCACCGCTGCGCTTGATGAGTGTGCGCATCAATCGACTCATGGAGGGAATTAATAGCTCCGCCGATAGCCGACGCACCCTTCTGCGCGGACTGGTCCATGACATCTCCGGCCCCCAAACCCGAATGGGACTCCAGATCGAATCGCTTGAGTTACAGCTTGAAGGCAAGCCAAGGGAGGCGGTGGCCATCAAAGCGCTCAGCAGTGATCTTGAGCAACTTCGCAAGATTACAGAGCAATTAGTATTATTAGCTGAAAAAGATCAGGCCAGTCTTAAGTGCGAACAAATAGCCCTAGACGATTTGTGCCTCAGGGTGAAAGCCAGCTACCCGGTCGCTTCAGTCAAGGTCGACATGGTGCGACTACTAGTGCAGATTGATTCCACCGGAATGGAGCGATCCCTCCATAATCTGAATACGGCAGTCCACCTGTACTCATCCAAGCCTGGCGAGAAAACGATCTATTGTCCATACAAATTGATGATCACGGCCTTGGCTTATCCTCGCCGACGATTCCCAACATGCCCTACCAAACCCATGCCAATGACCGCCACCGAAAGCTTCACCAAGGACTGGGACTGAAGATTGTCGAACAATTTTGCCATGATCACGGAGGCCAACTGAAGCTGGACCGATCCGAGGTCGGCGGCTTAAGGGCAACAATGACACTGAAAAAAAATTCGTTGGGCCTGCCAATTTTTCTAAATAATTAAACAAGCAGTATATACTTTCCCTGTTTTAATCAACAGGCAAACTTGAAGACGGGCCCAAAGCTATTAGAATTCTTCACTAGCCACCCCACGGGCAATACGTCCGAGATCAGTCCTTTCATCCGTTGTAATGCGGTGGGGCACACCACTGATAATACGCTCAAAGTTAGAGAATGAATCTTTAATTTCGGGTCCGTTCCCCGTAATCACAAATTCGCGGATGCCTTTATCGTGCCAAGAACCCCGCATTTTGAACACGTTGAGAGCGCGGGCCATCTCGCCACGTATTTCCACATACTGAAGCAGCAAAATGGTATCCGTAATAGTGGATATATGGGAGTCGGTGATGGAATGACTACCCATAAACTCTTCAGATGTATTCGTAAAGAATCCGGCAATCTCCTCCTGCTTTGCATAGCCAGTGACCCCAATCACAAACTGACGGAAAGCGTTATGGCTAACGCCACGGGCCAAGGCCGAAAGTGAATCGATGGCCATTCGAGATGGCTTAAATTCACTGATTTCTGTTTTAATAATTTGTAGGTGGTCTTCCAAGCCAGTAGATTCGGGATAGGCACAGATAATTTTCAGTAGGCCATCCTGCTCCATTTGTTCAAAGTCGATGCCCCAGCTCGTGGCATTGCGGAGCAGTTGGGCTCTCGATTCTTCATAGGCAAACAAAATCGCCCTTTCTTTACTGCCACAGGCGTCTTCTATAAACTTACTCACCAACAGCGTCTTGCCCGTTCCGGTTGCACCTGTGGCCAAAATGATCGAATCCTTAAAGAAACCACCGCCACACATTTCATCGAGACGCGGTACTCCCGAACTCAGCCGCACATTGGAAGATCGCTGGGTCAGTCGCATGGCTCCCAAGGGAAAGATGTTTACGCCATGGGCTCCCATGGTGAAAGGAAATTCACCTTTCATGTGGGTCGTACCACGGAGTTTGAGGATTTCAACCGTACGACGACGACGTTCTCCCTCCAAAACATTACGGAGAATAACTACATTATCACTAACAAATTCTTCCACTCCATAACGGGCAATAGGACCATATTCGTCAATGCGTTCCGTGGTCATCAACGTCGTTACACCAATCTCCTTGAGCCGGGCAATCAGCCGAAATATCTCCCGTCGCACGACAGAGACCGCATCGTATTGCTGAAAAACAGCCGTTATGGAGTCAATGGCCACCCGACGGGCTTTGTACTTGCGAATGGCGTAATTAATCCGTTCAATAAGACCAGAAAGATCAAAGCTCCCTGCCACATCCTGTCCCTCCGGATCTGGCGAGGCATCAAGGATAAAAAGCTTATCCTGCTCAACCATTTCACGAAGATTCCATCCAAAGCTGGCCGCGTTACGTAAAATATCTAGGGGTGACTCTTCGAAGGTCACAAATATGCCGGGCTCATTAAAATCCCGTATGCCATTATGTAAGAAATTAAGCGAAAATACGGTTTTACCAGTACCGGATGTTCCGCTGATTAACGTCGAGCGTCCAATGGGTAAACCTCCATGTAAAATATCATCAAAACCCTCCATCCCCGTCGGGAGCTTCTGCACCTGCATCAGGGCATTGCCAGTGGTGTTAGTGGATAGGCTGGGGTCCTGCATGAAATGAGAAAAATGAGGTTTAATTCAGAATCAGACGAAGTTTAAGTGCGTTTCCCTAATCAGTTGTCCGGATCAGGGACATCATAAAGACCATCCTCGTATGCCTCGTCGTTCAGTTCCTCATACAGCAGATCGAGACCAATCAAAACCCTTTCGCGATCAGATAGATCACCAATGATGCGGCGTACGGGAGGTGGCAAAATCTTGGCAAGGGTGGGTGTCGCCAAAATCTTGTCCTCCTCTGCCAGCTGGGGATTCTTCAGGACATCAATTACTTTCAGGGCATAAACTCCCCGAAACTCGGTCTCAAGAATATTCCGCAGTGTTTTGAGAGCCCGCATCGAATTGGGGGTGTTACCTGCGACGTAAAGCTTGAGGATGTAGGTCTTGCGAGGTGGCATTTCTAGGACTGGTCCATGGCGAAGGAAGCTGCTGACTTAGGAAGGCCACCCTTCATGCCCGCCAAGCCCAGGGGGGCATCGGGAGGAACGGAGCGGCGGTACATCTCACAAAGATGGGCCATCACGTCAAGAAGCGCAAGGCGGTAATCCTGGAGAAAATTGTTTTTGTGTCCCTCTAGCTTAATTTGCTTTTCATACTCGTCGATCAAATTCATGTGAATTTCGACAGTGTAGGTGATCGGTAAATCACTAAAAAAAGCGGTGTTGACGAAACTTTCCAGGGCCTGGTTAGCGGCCGCAGGATCCTGAAAATAACTGATTAACAGGTCCCTGTAAGTGAGCTTAAGGGAATCAAGCAGGTCTTGGCGTTCGCTCTCGCCAAGATTTCGCAGAAAACGTGAAGGATCTCGCTTGTAGTAGATCCCCAGATAGCCCAGGCGACCATTGAGGCGATTGGCCAATTTCCAACGATCGCTCGCATCCTTGCTCGGCCCCGCCCCCTGGCTGCCGCCATGGGAAAGGCCCCGTCGCAGGAAACGGGAAACAGCCGCATCAAACGAATAACTCAACTGCACCAACTGGTCGGCGGGCAGATGAACCTCGGCGTCGTGATACTCCTGCCGACCCGTCACCTCTCCGATCACCACTGCGTGCAGCAACAACCCCTTGTCCCCCAAAGCGCGAAGAACATCGGGAGCGAGCACCCCCTGTTCCAGCAGGACCGCATCGAATTCGTCCCGGCGTCGATCCAGCACCTCCACAGGATTCTCACCGGGATCCAGGCACACCAATTGGTAGCGCCCACCCTGAAGGCAATGACCACAGGCCTGGGAGAGCCTTGGTTCGATGAGCAAGGAAGCGATGGTGAGCAGGGGCTCGGGCATCGAGCAGGGAGGGGGGCTGGGCCCAAAACCTTGGGCATCTTGACGAAAAGAGGCTGGAAACGCGAGGATCTGTGATTGTCTTTTGAAATTCGTGAGTCCAGGCCCAATGGTGCCATCTCCTCCCCAGGGATGACTGCCAGCCTGGCCGCGCCCGCCTGCCCCATGACCGATTCCGCTCCAACCCCAGGCAACGCCTACGCCATCGTCGAGGCCTCCGGCCAGCAATTCTGGCTGCAGCCCAACCGCTACCTGGACCTCGACCGTCTTGATGCCGAGGTCGACAGCACCGTCACCCTGGACACCGTCCTGTTGGTGAAGGATGCCAGCGGCACCACCCTGGGCCGTCCCTATGTGGAGCAAGCCAAGGTGGAACTCAAGGTTTTGGCCCACCGCCGGGGCCCCAAAATTATTGTGTACAAGATGCAGCCCAAAAAGAAAACCCGCCGTAAAAACGGCCACCGCCAGGAGCTCACCCGGGTGATGGTCCAATCCATCACCGTGGCGGGCAAGCCACTCGACTGACGCTCCCCGGTTCTTACCTTGGGGTCAACACCCTTTCCACAACCCTTCCCGTCCCCCCCATGGCCCACAAGAAAGGCACAGGCTCCACGCGCAACGGCCGCGACTCCAACTCCAAGCGGTTGGGGGTCAAGGCCTACGGCGGCGAAACCGTTACTGCAGGTTCGATTCTGATCCGCCAACGCGGCACGGCCGTCATGCCCGGGGTCAACGTCGGCCGCGGTTCTGACGACACCCTCTACGCCCTTGTGGCCGGGGTCGTCAAGTTCGAATCGATCAAGCGGGGACTGCGCAACCGCAAGCGCATCAACATCGCTGTCGCCTGAGCTGGCCGCGCTCCCCTGCGGATTTCTGGTCCTCGACAAGCCCCCAGGGCCCACCTCCCACACCTGTGTGAACAGGGTGCGCAGGGCCTATGGGCTCCGCAAAGTGGGTCATGGGGGCACCCTCGACCCTGCGGTCAGTGGGGTGCTTCCCATCGCCTTGGGGGCCGCCACCCGCCTGCTGCCCTACCTGCCGGGACTCAAAGCCTACGAAGGCACGATTCAGCTGGGGCTGCGAACCAGCAGCGACGACCTCGAAGGGGAAGTCATGGAGCGGGCCCCCGTTCCTGATTTGACGGTTGCCCAACTGGAAACCCTGCTGGAGCCCTTCAGGGGCACCCATCTCCAGTTCCCTCCCCAGGTCTCTGCAGTCCATGTCAATGGCGAACGGGCCTATGCCCTGGCACGACGCGGTGAAGTGGCGCACCTGGAGGCCAGGAGCGTCACCCTGCACGAACTCAGCCTCCTGAACTGGAATGGCGAACTGGGGCAGATCTCCCTCCGAGTGCGCTGTTCCGCCGGCACCTATGTTCGCGCCCTCGCCAGGGATCTGGGTGACCAGCTGGGCTGCGGTGGGGCCCTCGCCCAGCTTCGCCGCAGTGAAGCCCTGGGCTTCACCCTCGCCCAGGCCGTACCCCTGGAAAACCTCGATCTGGATCCCCGGCCAGCCCTTCTGGATCCCCTGCTGGCCCTGCCCCACCTTGGCCGGCGCCACTTGACGGCAGCGGAAGAGGTGGACTGGAACTGTGGGCGCCGACTCTCGGCATCAACCAGTCACCTGGAGGACGAAGCCGTGGCGGTTCTTAACCAGGAGGGTCGGCTCGCCGGCATCGCCCGAGCCGTGGCCGGCGACCAGCTCCAGCCCCGGCTCGTGTTTCAGGCGGAAAGCTGACTGAGCCCAAGGGACGGCCGGCTGGCAGGATTTTTGCTGCAGGGGCCCTGACTGGAGACCACCTGTCCACCGTTCCCCCCCTTTCTGATGGCTGGCCATAGCAAATGGTCCCAGATCAAACGCACCAAAGCCGTCGTCGATGCCAAGCGCGGCGCGGTGTTCACCCGCTTGGGTCGGGAAATCATGGTGGCGGCCAGGGGCGGCGCCGATCCAGCCGGGAACTTCCAGTTGCGCACTGCCATTGAAAAGGCCAAGGCCGCTGGCATGCCCAATGCCAACATCGATCGGGCGATCGCCAAGGGTGCCGGCTCCAGTGGCGCCGACGGCCAACAATTTGAAGCGGTGCGCTACGAGGGCTACGGGGCGGGAGGCGTGGCCGTTTTGGTGGAAGCCTTCACCGATAACCGCAATCGAACGGCAGCGGACCTGAGGTTGGCCTTCGGTAAGCAGGGGGGCAACCTCGGCGAAACCGGATGCGTCAGCTACCTCTTTGTGCAGCGATCGGTGGTCCGTGTCGACCTGAACGGTGGCCAAAATGTTGATGAAGAGGCCTTTTTGGATCTCCTGCTCGCCCTTGCGGAAGGGGGTGGTCCTACGGTCCTGAGCTGGCAGATCGAGGCGAATGGGGCCGAAGTCTTTGGTGACTTTGCCGACCTCGAAGCCCTCCAGGATGGTCTGAGACGGCTAGGCCTTGGGGTGAGGGAATGGGAGCACCGTTGGATCCCGGTGACGCCCTGTCAGCTGGAGAACACCGAATCGCTGCAGTCCTGTCTGCGCATGTTGGAAGTGATCGAAGACCTGGACGACGTTCGCAGCGTTGTCAGCAACCTGGAGGTGGATGACAACCTGCTGGAACAGATTCTCGAGGCCAGCTGATTCAGGCCATGGCGCCCCACGGGGCTAACCCCCAAGGGCCGCCGCATCCGCCACGACAGTCACATCCGGGTGACCCTGAAGCCAGCTCGCGGGCAGATCGGCCGTCGGGGACTCCCCAAAGGCGCGGCGCAGCACCTCTGCTTTGGCCCCACCCGTAGCCACCAGGAGAATGCGGCGGGCGTTCAGAATCTCACGGAGACCAAGGCTGATGGCCCGATCTGGCACCTGGGCCGGATCGCCCCCAAAGGCAAAAGCATTGGCGTCTCGGGTGCTGGCGGTCAGGGCGACACAACGGCAGACCACTTCGGGACCACAGGGGGGTTCGTTGAAACCCACATGGCCATTGGCGCCAATGCCGAGGATCTGGAGCCCCAGACCTCCCTTGTCGGCCAGCAGGGAGGCATAACGCCGGGCCTCAGCGTCCGGATCACCCCCATCGCCTCGGGGCAGCAACACGGACTCCGCTTCGAGCTGCAGGGGGGTCACCAACTGGGAGGCCATGGTGGCCGCAAAAGAGCGGGGATCCCTGGGCGCGAGCCCCACATATTCATCGAGATTGAAACTGCACCATTGCTGACGCACCCTTTGGCGCTCAGGGGCGGACCGCTGGGCGAATTGACGGGCTAGGGCGGCATAGACCGGCTCCATGGTGCGACCCGTGGCCAGGCCCAGGGGAAGTCTGGGATCGGCCAACCGGGAAGCCAACAGCCACTCGGCCACCTGCTCCCCCACGGCCTCGGCATCATCAAGCCGCAGGATCTGAGGTGAATGGCGACCCCCTTCGAGGGTTGCCGGGCCCGGGAGCCAGGCAGAAGGCTCAGAGGGATCGGGAGCCCAGTTCGGCTCCTTGGTAGTAATGACGCAGGATTTCTGCATGGCTCTTACCCCGCAGGGCCATGCCGTAGGCCCCCCATTGGCTCATTCCTACTCCATGGCCATAGCCATGGCCGATGGCCAGCAACGTGGGCGGCGCAACCGGCTGGGCCGACCCCAGGAGCCCTGCGAGGGGAGGCAGGGGCGGTGGGGGGGGAGGCAGGCGGAACCTGAACCCAGGGGGCAAACTTGGGGCCGTGGCGACCTCCGCCGTCACCGGAGCATCGGCTTCATGGACCGGACCAACCCCTCCGGCCAACCCCTGGGGCCTGGCCGGAGCCAGGAGCTGGAAGCGCACCAAGGTGCTGCGCAAGCCGAGCCGACGGCGCAATTCGGCGCCACTCAGAACCAGCTGGCCCCCCGGGCCCGAAACACGGGCTTGGCGGATGCGCCCGGAGGTCGAGGTGACCAGGGGCTCGATGGCGGTAACGCCGTCGATCTCCACGAAGGCGCGACGCAACTCCTGGGGCTCAAAGGACTGGCTCCAATTGCGCAACGGACTGACCTGGTCGAAATCCGAGACGCTGGTGAGATACGGAAGCTGACGATTCCAGATCTCGCCGCTGTTCTCGGTGCTGCCACCACTACAACTGTGGAATACGGCATCAATCAGACGGCCGCGATAGAGCAAC
>JAPLIF010000173.1 GCA_026389255.1 Cyanobacteriota bacterium | reverse complement strand
GGCCATGACCCCCTGGAGGTGGAAGCCGAACTGGCTGCCCTGCAGGGCCCGGATCTCCAGTCCCTCGTCACCGGACTGGGGGCCACGGGGGCCGTGCTGGTGCTGTGCGGAACCGTGCCGCCCGACCTCCAGGTGCTACTGGAGACCCCCCTGCACCCCAGCCCCTGGACGACGGCCCTGCCGCCCTCCCTGGGCAGCGAAAACAGCCAACCCCCGTCGGAGCACTGCGGCAGCATCGAGCTCCAGGAGCAGGAGACCGAGCAGTTGGTGTTGATGCTGGGCACCCCCACCCTGCCCCTGGGCCATCCCGATGGCCCAGCCTTGCGGTTGATCCAGACCCATCTGGGTGCGGGCATGTCAGCCCGCCTGTTTCAGGTGATGCGGGAGGAGCGGGGCCTGGCCTACGACGTTGGGGTGCACATGCCGGCCCGATGCGGAGCTGCGCCCTTCGTGATGCATCTTTCCAGTTCGGCGGATCGGGCCGAAGAAGCCACCCACTGCCTGCTGGACGAATGGAGCCGCCTGCTGGAGGAGCCCCTCAGCGCAGCAGAGCTGGAGCTGGCCCAGGCCAAGTTCCGCGGCCAGGACGCCATGGGTCGCCAGACCTGTTCCCAGATCGCCGACCGTCTTTCCCTGGTTCTCAGCCACGGGCTTGCCGAAAATCACGTCGAACGCACCCTGGAGCGGGCCTCTCACCTCACCCCGGACGATCTCCAACTGGCCGCATTGCGATGGTTAGGCCATCCCAGCCTCAGCCTGGTAGGCCCAGCTGGGGGCCTCGAACCGGCGGCGGCCGTCTGGGGTGATCACCGCCTTAGCCAGGGGCCTCCACGGGACTGAGATCCGCCCGACTGATCAGAAAGGCACCGCGGCGGAACCGCACGGCGAACTGGCCGAGGGCACGGATTTCGGCCACCTGGCCGATTTCATCGGATTCCACCAGATCCGATGGCCGCAACATGGGCATCGGATCTGCGGTCTTGAGATAGGGCGGCACGCCGACCAGGCGCACGGCATCACCGACCGCCAGGGCGATCTCAGAAGCAAGCGGGACCTCGCTGGCCCCGGGGGATGGGCCCGAAGAACCGGAGAGAGACGGAGGGGAAGAGCCGGGCATGGCGGCAGGGGACGCGGATTCACGCCCTTTTCAGGCGAACCTAGCTGCTGCAGGATGGGTTGCACCCCCGGTAATGCGATGTTGCGGGCCCTTGCTACCTGGAGCGGTGCGATCGCCGGTCTCTTGCTGATCCTGGCCGGTGGCCTGATTCCTGCCGTCTTCCCCTTCCCCGACCAAGGAACCTTGGCCCTAAAGCCCCTGGGTGTCACCCTGCAGGTACCAGCCTTGTTGCTCACAGCCCTGGTAGGCGGGCATCGGGCCGGGTTGCTAGCGGCGGCCGCTTACCTCAGCGTCGGCTTATTCCAGCTCCCGGTTTTTCACGGTGGTGGCGGTCCCAGTTACCTCCTGGATCCGGGCTTCGGATACCTGGCCGGCTTTCTTCCAGCGGCCTGGGTCACCGGTAAGCTTTCGCGCCAGAATGGCATGAATGATCCCCTGACCCTGGCTGGGGCCGCGGCCATCGGCTTGCTGGTGCTGCAGTTCTGCGGCATGGCCAACCTGCTGCTGGGGGCCTTGGTGGGCCGCTGGGGGGCCAATGTGATTCCCCTGCTCAGTGGCTATGCGATGGCGGTGTTTCCCCAGCTCCTGCTCTGCTGTGCGGCCGGCGTTCTGGCCTGGCCCCTGCGCCACCTGCTGTTGATCGAATCGTGAACGCCCGACCCCCATCCCCAGGCCAAGGTCCGGGGCCCAATCGCCGCAGGCTTCTGGCCCTGCTGCTGGCCACGTTGTTGGTCCTTTTCGATCAACTCAGCAAGGCCTGGGCCCTGGGCCACCTGCCTGCCGGGGAAGAACATCCGTTCTTGCCCGGACTGCTGCAGTTGCGCCGGGTCAGCAATACCGGCGCAGCCTGGAGCCTGTTCAGCGGCAATCCCCAACTACTGGGCTGGATCAGCCTGCTGGTGAGCCTGGGCCTGATGCTATGGATCCTGCGGGAGCCTCCGACCGACCGCTGGCAGGCCCTGGCCTTCGGCTTCCTGCTCGGGGGAGCGGCAGGCAATGGTCTGGACCGGTGGCGGCTGGGGTCGGTGGTCGACTTCCTGGAATTCATGCCCATCGCGTTTCCGATCTTCAACGTCGCCGACGTCGCCATCAACGTGGCCGTGGCCTGCTTCGCCATCCATCTGCTTGCGCCCCAGCGCCGCTCCCGTGGTTCCAGCTCTCCCTGAACTCCTTCGCCCCAGACCCCTGACGCGCCACTCCCGCAGGGAGGCCCACCTGCTGCTGCATGTGCCGGGCGAAGAACCCCGATTGGTCCCTCTGCATGGCAGTTGCTACCGCATCGGTCGGGGGACGGGCTCGGATGTGGTGATCGAGCATGGCGCCGTCAGCCGCCGCCATGCCCTGCTGGAACAACGGGGGCAAAACTGGCTCCTGAGCGACTGCGACTCCACCAATGGCTTGTGGTGGCAAGGCCGCAGGGTGCAACAGCTGCTGCTGCGCGACGGCGACGGCGTGCGCTTTGGACCCAACCAGGAGGGGGGTCTGCCGGAAGTTACTTTTGAGAGCCCCCGTTGGCCTGGCCAGAACCGGTGGCGGCGTTGGGGGGCGGCCAGCCTGGCGGGCGGTGCCCTGGCTGGGGTGCTGCTGTTGACGCTGTCCGGCCTGCAGGTGCCGATTCGGGGCAGCCTGGCCCCGATCCGGGGCCCCCTCGTGCTCTACGACCGGGAAAACCGCCCGATCGCCTCAGCGGAGGACCAGCACCATCGCGAGCTCGGCTCCCTGGGTCAATTTTCACCAGTGCTGATCCAGGCCCTCCTCGCCAGCGAGGACAGTCGTTTCTGGTGGCATCCAGGGGTCGATCCGATCGGCACGGGTCGGGCCCTGGTCACCAACCTGGTCGGGGGCCGGGTCCTGGAAGGGGGCAGCACCCTGACCCAACAGTTGGCCCGCAGCCTCTACCCCGACCAGGTGGGCCAGGGGGAAACCCTTGCCCGCAAATGGCGCGAGCTGTTGGTGGCCTTGCAACTGGAAGCCCGGTTCAGCAAGGCCGAACTTTTGCGCAGCTACCTGAACCGGGTGTACCTGGGGGTGGGCTGGGGCTTCGAGGATGCTGCCCGCCGCTACTTCGATCGTCCGGCCAGCCGCCTCAACCTGGAGCAGGCGGCCTTGCTGGTGGGACTGTTGCCCTCCCCCAATGGCTACGACCCCTGCCTTGACCCCCAGGCCGCCCTAGCCGCCCGCAACGGCGTGCTGGCCAAAATGGAATCCACCGGCCGCATCAGCTCCGACCAGGCCCACCGCGCCCGCCGGGCCCCCATTGAGCTGGCGGCCAACGCTTGCCGTTCCAGCGCGCGCCATGTGGCCCCCTTCTACAGCGACCAGGTGCGCCGTGATTTGGAGAACCTGGTGGGCGCCGACGTGGCCGGCGAGGGCAACTACCTCATCGATACCCACCTCGATCCAGCTGTACAAAGCCTGGTGGAGCGCCTGCTGCGTCAGAAGCTCCAGGCCAGCTCCGGGCTGGGCGTCAGCGAGGGGGCTGTAGTGGTGCTTGACAGCCGCACCAGCGGCATCCTGGCAATTGCCGGTGGCCGTGATTACCGCCAAAGCCAGTTCAATCGGGCCACCATGGCCCAGCGGCAACCGGGCAGCACCTTCAAGCTGATTCCCTACGTCGTGGCCATTGAACAGGGAGCCCGGGCGGGCGATTCCATCGCCTGCGGCCCCCTGCGCTGGCAAGGACAGTTTTTCGATAGTGCCTGCGGGGGCATGATCAGCCTGCGGCAGGCCCTGGCGATCAGCAGCAACACGGCCGCCTTGCGCCTGGCCCGTCGTGTCGGCCTCACCGCCCTCACCCAAAAAGCGCGGGACCTGGGCATCACCAGCCCCCTGGAACCCGTGCCTGGACTGGCCCTTGGCCAAAGTGAGGTGACCCTGCTGGAGCTGACCGCCGCCTACGGGGCCGTGGCCAACGACGGCATCTGGCATGCCCCGAGCACCATTCGCAAACTCACCGACGCCGAGCGTTGCCATGGCGGCGACAAGGAATCGGGCAGCGGCATTGAGGCCAAAAGAAGACAGGGCAGCAGCGCCGCCCAAACCGGGGAGCCCCCCTGCCGTGGCGGGCGGGACACCCCCAATTTCCACAACGTCGGCCGGCGCGCCATGGCCGCCAGCACAGCGGCGACCATGCAGGAACTGCTCCTGGGAGTGGTGAGCAACGGCACCGGCACGGCGGCCTATGTGGGGGGGCGGGCCGGGGGCAAGACCGGAACCACAAACGACGGCCGAGACCTGCTTTTCGTGGGCTATGAGCCGACGCGGCACTGGGTCATGGGGGTCTGGATGGGTAATGACGACAACCGTCCCAGCCGAGCGACCAGCGCCCTGGCCGCCAGCCTCTGGGGTGAAATCATCCGTACCGCCGCCGCACCCTGATGCCCAGGCTGCGCCTGTGGATGGGGATCGGCCTGGCTCTGGTGGCGCTGTTATTGGTCGCCGCCGTGCTGCAGGGCTTCAACCAGTTGATCTGGCAGTTGAGTTATTGGCTGCCGGGCTGGCTGGTGGCCCCCTTGGTGTTGCTGCTGCTGGCGGCCCTGGCCCTGGGGCTGGCCCCATTGGTCCTGCCCTGGTGGCGCCGCGGCGGCAAGGCCCGCCCAGGGCCCTCCAGCCCGCCACCCCCTCCCGCCAACAGTCGCCGGGAGGCGGCCTCCCGCCAGCTGGAGGCCATCGACCAAACCCTCGATCGGGTGCGTGACGAGGTGGAGCGGGAAGCCCTGCGCCAGGAACGCCAGCGCCTGCAGACCGAACTGGAACGGGGGGACCTGGAAATCGCCGTCTTTGGCAGCGGCTCCACGGGCAAGACCTCCCTGATCCGAGCCTTGCTCAACGAGCTGGTGGGCAGCGTGGCGGCCGCCATGGGCTCGACCGAGCAGAGCGCGCGCTACCGCCTGCGGCTGGAGGGCCTGCCCCGGGCCGTGATCCTGGAGGACACCCCAGGGATTCTCGAAGGCGGTCAGGAGGGGCGGCAGCGCGAAGAACTGGCCCGCCGCCGGGCCGCCAAAGCCGACCTGCTGCTGCTGGTCGTGGATGGCGACCTGCGGGCGGCGGAGCAGGAGGTGTTCGACACCCTGGCCAGCCTGGGGAAACGCCTGCTGCTGGTCCTCAACAAGTGCGACCTGCGGGGCGAACGGGAGGAAGAACGACTGCTGGCCCTGTTGCGGCAACGGGGAGCGGGCCGCATTGCTCCGGAAGATGTCATTGCGGCCAGCGCCTCGCCCCAGAGCGTGCCGATGCCTGGGGGCCGCCCCCTCCAACCGGCTCCGGAGGTCCAGGGTCTGCTGAGGCGAATGGCAGCGGTACTCCGGGCGGACGGAGAAGAGTTGATCGCCGACAACCTGCTGCTCCAAAGCCGCCAGCTGGGGGAAGCCAGCCAGCAGCTCCTGGACCGCCAACGGGGCCGGGATGCCGAAACCATCGTGGAGCGCTACATGTGGATTGGGGCTGGTGTGTTGCTGGTCAATCCCCTACCGGGGGTGGACCTGCTGGGGACGGCGGCGGTCAATGCCCAGATGGTGATCGAGATCGGCCGTATCTACGGCGTGAGCCTCAGCCGGGAGGCGGCCCAGGACCTGGCCCTGTCCGTGGGCCGCACCTTGGCGGGGTTGGGTCTGATCAAAGGGGGAATCGGTCTGATCAGCGGAGCCCTCAGCTTGAACTTACCGGCCCTGCTCCTGAGTCGGGCGGTGCAGGCGGTGACGGCCGCCTGGCTGACGCGGGTGGCCGGACGCGGCTTCATCACCTACTTTCGCCAGGATCAGGACTGGGGAGATGGCGGCGTCCGGGAGGTGCTGCAGAAGCAATACGAGCTCAACAAACGTGAAGGAACCCTGCGTCGCTTTCTGGATGCAGCCCTCAGCCGCGTGGTGGAACCCTGGCAACGCCGGCAGGAACTGCGGCTGCCGCCGCGGGCACCGGGGCGAGGCCTAGGGCCTCGGGGGGAGGAGGCAGCAAGGGGCCCTGGCGATCCAGCCAAGTGACCATCAACAAATCAACGATGGCGATGAGGATCGATAGGGCGCCGGTGACAAGGGCCACCCAGCGGGAACGGCCATCGCTGGGGGGCGTTGCCATCAAGGGGAATCGGCCGCAGCATCCAACCGTAGGTGGAGACCTGCCCCCAGCCGATCAGGGCTGCTGCTCGGCCACCACCGCCGCAAGATGCTCCAGGTGGTGGGATCGGGTGTGGGGATTGCCCAGGACGGCTTTGAGGTGGTGTCGGCCCTGATAAAGGGGGCGTGAAAGCAGCAGCCCTGCGGCCAGCAGACGTTCGCGCAAGCGCCGACTCCAGGCGTCGCTGGCTGGCGCATCGAGGCCCGCAGCGGCAAAAGCCAGCAGATGGAGGGAGCCGCTGCGCAGCTCCAACCGCTCATCAACGCGGAGCAACTCCTGGAGCCGGCGCCGCCGTGCCAGCGCCCCCTCAAGCAGGGTCCCGATGCCGGCCTGACCCAGGTGACGCAACCCAAGCCACAATTTCAGAATCTCGGCCGGACGGGTCCCCTGCAGACCCTCTTCCCCGCCATGGGCACCAGCCAAGCTGGGCTCCATGGAGGTCTTGGGAATTCCCAGCAGCTTCTGGGGATTCACCGTGATCGAATCGGCCCGGCCCAGATCCCGCAGAGCCGGCGGGGGGGACTGGGCCAGGGCAAACACCGCCCCGATGGCCCCATCGACATGGAGCCAATGGCCGTAACGCTGACAGAGGTCGGCGATGGGCACCAGTGGATCCACAGCGCCGCGGACCGTGGTGCCGGCCGTAGCCACCACGGCAATCACGGGACGGCCCTGGTGGTCAAGGGCCCGCAAGGTCTCCTCGAGGGCCATCGGGTCAACCGCCCCCTCCAGATCCACCGGCAACCGGATCAGCGCCTGCTGGGGAAGGCCCATCACCGACAGGGCCTTGAGCAAGGAGAGATGGGCATCATCGCTGCAGAGCACCACCCCATCGCCGTTGGTGGCCAGACCGGCCCGTTGGCGGGCTACCACAAGGGCCATCAGATTGCTGAGGGTGCCGCCACTGGCCGCCACCCCACCGGCACCGGCCGGCAAGCCGATCTGCCCGGCCAACCAGCCACAGAGACCCCGCTCCAGGCGGCCGAGGCTGGGGGAGAGCTCTTCGGACAGCAGATTGTTGTTCAGACCTGCGCAGATCAGTTCGGCCGCCAGGCCCGCCACCAAGGGGGGTGGATCCAGGTGGGCAAGGGCACCGGGATGGTTGGGGTTGTAAGCACCCTCCATCACCATTTGCAGGTCAGCGAGCAACTGGTCGGGGGACAATCCAAACCCTTCCGGCTCAATGGCCGGCATGGCGCTGAGGCCAGGCAGGGGGCTGCCACTGGTGCTGCGTCCCAACCAGCCACAGAGCAGGCTGGAGGCACGGTGCAGAAAGTCTTCGAGGGCCGGATCAACTCCCTGGGGATCGGCGAACGGAGAAAGGCTGATCAGCGGGTCAGCCTGCCGCTGGAAAGGGGGCGCACTGGCCAACGGTTGGATTCTTTCGTACTGCCATTGTGCCTGGCGTCCGCCAGGGACCCCCAAAGTGGATGCACAACACCAGGGAGGAGGTCCCCAAGGCGATGAATGGGGCCAGTGACCACATCCTCTGGATGGGGCGCCTGCTGCGCCTCGCCCACCGGGTGGGAATGGAGGGGGAGGTGCCGGTGGCGGCGGTGATTTTGGATGGGAAGGGAACCGCCATCGGCTGGGGCAGCAATGTGCGCCATCGCCACCAGGATCCCCTGGGCCATGCCGAACTGGTGGCCCTCAGGCAGGCGGCAGACCTGCGGGGTGACTGGCGTTTCAACGACTGCAGCCTGCTGGTGACCCTTGAACCCTGCCCCATGTGCGCTGGGGCCCTGGTGCAGGCCCGGATGGGGCAGGTGATCTATGGAGCAGCGGATCCGAAACGTGGCGCCCTTGGGGGTTGCCTAGATCTCGCTAACCACCCCAGTGCCCACCACGGCATGCGGGTTCAGGGCGGCGTGCTGGCAGCGGAGGGGCGCCAGTTGCTGGAGAACTGGTTCAGGCAGCGACGGCGGCAGGCGCGGTGGGCAGGAACGCGGGAAGCTCGGTTTCCAGCAGGTTGAGCAGGCGATCCACGTTGGCTGGGTTGCTGTTGTACCCCATCAGGCCGATCCTCCAGACCTTGCCGGCCAACACGCCCAGACCGCCACCGACTTCAATTCCGAATTGGTCGAGGAGATGGCGGCTGAAGGCCTTGCCATCGACGCCTTCAGGAATTAAAACCGTGGTGAGGGTGGGCAGGCGCAGGGGCTCGGGAACCAGCAGCTGGAGATCCAGCCGCTCCAGACCAGCCCAGAGCCGTTCGGCATTGCTGCGATGACGGGTCCAGGCCTGCTCCAGGCCCTCTTCAGAGAGCAGCCGCAGGGCTTCCCGCATGCCGTAGTTCATGTTCACCGGAGCCGTGTGGTGATAGACACGATCGCTACCCCAATAGTTATTGAGCAACGAGACATCCAGGTACCAATTAGGCACCTTGCCCTTGCGGCTGGCCAGCTTCTGCTCGGCCCTTGGACCCATGCTGAAGGGACCTAGTCCAGGGGGACAGCTGAGTCCCTTCTGGCTGCAGCTGTAGGCCAAGTCGATCTTCCAATCGTCCAGGAACAGGGGAACGGCCCCCAAGGAAGTCACCGTGTCCACCAGCAGTAGGGCGCCATGGGTGCGGCAGAGGTCGCCGATGCCGTCCAGGG
>JAPLIF010000292.1 GCA_026389255.1 Cyanobacteriota bacterium | reverse complement strand
CGCCGCCTGCCCTCCGGTCAAAACCATCCAGCCATCTGGCACCGCAAGGGCTGCGCCCTCTGGCTGGAAAGCCGCCAGCTTGTGAGGCGCCAGCCTGATCGGATCGGACTCTGGGCCGAGTTGCTGGCCGCCCTCGATCAGGGCGAGCCGGCCATCGCCGAGTCGGCCCAAGAGATGGCCCTGGAGATTCCCAGCGAACTGGTCAGTTCGGTCAATGCCGCCTTGCGGTCCAAGGGATGCCGCTTCCAGGTGCATCCAACCAGCGGTGCAGTGGCCCGTGAGGCCCCGGCACCAAGACAAGCCAGATGGGGTTCCCCGTTCCGATGGCCATGAGGTCGGCCTGCTTCAGCGGCGGCGGGTGGAGCGTGGTAGCGGGCGACCGGAAAGGGAATCCTGGTCCGGTGGAGCGGGATCTCCGACGAGAGCTGAACGTTGCCGCGCTGGACGCTGCCAACGTTCGAGCTTGAACACGTCATCCTGCGGCCAGCCCTCCGATTCGGCCCCGGTGGGCCTGCTGGGCGGATCCCGTTCGTCTAAGGAAGCGGGGTCCCCGGGCGGCACGGCGCTGGGCTGGCCCCTTCTGGCCCCTGGGTTGGCCGCAAGGCGGTCGCGCCCCCGCAGGGAGATGGCTTCAAGTCGGCGACGGGGAAGGGGTGAGTCCCCATCGCCCGCCGCCTCCCTGCGGGCCGCTGGTGGCGGCCCACCGGCATCGAGGCGGCCCCGACGGGGCCCATCGGCCTCCTGCCAGGGCTCGCGCCAATCCTCCCCATCGTCTAGCAGCCAATCGAAGCGATTTTCCATCCAGCGGCCCAGGCCATCGATGCCCGCCGCCCGCCCCCCGGGACGATTCGCCCCTAGGGCAGCTTGCCTGGATCCTGGTCTGGCACCGGAGACCCCGTCGACCAACTGACGCCCACGGTGAACCCAGCGATCCAATCGCTGCTCAAGGGGATCATCCCCCCGGGCACGCGTTGTTCTTCTCTGGTCGGCAGGCTCAGGAACAGGGGCAGATCCGTATCGGTCGAAATCCATGGATCCACCTTAACGAGCCCAGGCATGGCCCCATGCTGCCCGCCCCGGACGCCCCAACGAAGCCAGCCCTGGCGCTGACGATGGCGATGAACTTGGGGCAATGGGTTGGGACCGGATAACGGTCTTTGGCAGCCCATCACTCCGGGTGCGATGGGCGATCCAGCTGGGATTCAAACACCAACAGGCAGCTGCTATCCCAACGCCCGCCAAAGAAAGTCCCACAGCAGGGCCGGCAGGCCAGCCCCTTGCGCCTGGTTCGGTAGGGGGTCCGGAGACCACAGCGGGGGCAACAGGCCAACCAACGGGCCGCCCGCACCGGCACTGGGAAGCCATGCCTGAGATTCACCTCGAATTCGTCTTGGGCCTGGTTGATCCGGGCCATGCACGCTTTGAAATGGGGACCATGGGCTTCCCGCACCCCAAGAATCTGGTCAACCCAGGCATGGATCATTTCGTGGGCCAAGGTGCTCAAGGTGGCTTGCCTGGGTAGGGGCTCCAGCAGGGGCCGCGAAAGCACGATTTCGCGGAAGCCCTGCCCATCGGTTCGTCGCCCCCGCCGGTAGAGGCCCGCCGTACGGGTCAACTTGCCGTCACTCCAGCGCAGGTCGGCCACGGGCTTACCCGAACGCACAAGGACACCGTCGAAATGTTCGCGATTCAGCCGGTGGAACAGGGGCAACAGGGGCTCCAGGGGCACGGGATCCGGTGCGTGGCACCACTCACGGAAGGGCCAGTTTGGGCCCAGGGGGCAGGAAGGCGGGGTCGTCGGTCAGACTCCTGTCGCTGTACGCCGATGTTGACGTCATGGATTGGGGACTGGCCAGGGACCTCGGCTCTAAGGGCCTGTTAGCCGGCGCGGGAGCCCTCCTCCTCTACTGGACGATCTCGGCGGTGAAACTGGTGCTCAGCGCCCGTGGCATCAACCCCCTGATCAAACAGTTCTTTACCCAGGTGGCATCAGGCCAGATTGATGGGGCTTACCTGTTGACAACCAAGAACTATCGCTCCCACGTCAATCGCCAGCAATTCATCCGTTTTCTGGCGGGCCTCAAACTCAATAATTACCGCAATCTCAAATCAGGACGACCGCGGATGCAGGAAGACCAGGTGATGCTCACCGTCAAGCTCAAGCCCGATGACAGTAAGGACGAATTGCCCCTTGACTTCACCTTTGTCAAAGTGGAGGACGCCTGGCGTATTGATCGCATCCAGACCACAGGCGGCGCCTGAGCGGTGACTGGGCCAACCCATCCTTCAGGCGCCAGGGCCAGGGAACTCCGGGGCCTGCTCAACCGTGCCGCCTACGCCTACTACGTTCTCGACAAGCCAGAGATGGAGGACCCGGTCTATGACCGCCTCTATCGCGAACTCGAACAACTGGAGCGGCTCGATCCATCCCTGATCACCCCCGACAGCCCCACCCACCGGGTCGGGGGAGCGACGGCGGCCGGATTCGTCAGCGTTCAGCACCGGATTCCCCTGTTCAGCCTGGATAACGCCTTCAACCTCTCGGAGCTGGAGGATTGGTATGGCCGACTCCTACGGGTGTTGGAGCAGCCGCCTGGCACGGCCTTACCCATGGTGGCCGAACTCAAGATTGACGGCAATGCCCTCGCTCTCAGCTACGAGGCTGGGGTCTTGGTGCGGGCCGCTACCCGGGGTGATGGCGAGCGCGGCGAGGAGATCAGCGCCAATGTCCGCACGATTGCCAGCCTGCCCCTGCGCCTCAACCTGCAGAACCCGCCCCCCTGGGTCGAAGTCCGCGGCGAAGCCCTGATTCCCGCCACCACCTTTTGCCAGATCAACAACGAACGCCAGGCCCGCGGGGAGTCCCTCTTCGCCAATCCCCGCAATGCCTGCGCCGGCACCCTGCGACAACTGGACCCCAAGGTGGTGGCCAGTCGCCGACTTGATTTCTACGCCTACACCCTGCACCTACCGCCCGACTGGAGCCCCCCCGACACCACCGACCTGAACGCCGATCCCGCCCCCCCGAACAACCAATGGCAGGCCCTGGCCTGGTTGCGGCATGCCGGTTTTCGCGTCAATCCCCACTGCGCCCTCTGTGCCGACCTGACGGCCATCGAGCAGTTTGCCGTCCAATGGGAGGACAAGCGCAACCAGCTCGATTACGCCACCGATGGGGTTGTGGTCAAGCTCAACGACCTGAACCAACAGGAGGAGGCGGGCTTCACCCAGAAGGCGCCCCGCTGGGCCGTGGCGATGAAATACGCGGCCGAAGAGGCCCCCAGCCGGTTGCTTCGCATCGAAGCCCAGGTCGGACGGACCGGGGCGGTTACTCCGGTGGCCTTTTTTGAACCCGTGGCCCTGGCCGGCAGCACCGTGGCCCGGGCCACCCTTCACAACGCCGACCGCCTGGCCGAACTCGACCTGCATGCAGGCGACACAATTGTGGTGCGCAAGGCTGGGGAAATCATTCCGGAGGTGGTGCGGGTCCTGCCCGAATTGCGGCCGGCGGGGGCCGTGCCCGTGACCCTGCCCAGCGCCTGCCCCGAATGCGGCGCCCTGTTGGTGCGCGAAGCCGGGGAAGCCGCCACCCGCTGCGTCAACAGCAGCTGCCCGGCGATCCTGCGGGGCTCCTTGCGCCACTGGGTCAGCAAGGGGGCCATGGATGTGGACGGGCTCGGCAGCAAGCTGATCGGGCAACTCGTAGATCGGGGGCTGGTGGCCTCCATCGCCGACCTCTACCGCCTCGATGCGGCCCTGTTGGCCAGCCTGGAGCGCCTCGGCGACAAGTCGGCGACCAATCTGATGCAGGCCCTGGCGGAGTCCAGGAACCAGCCGTGGGCCCGCCAGCTCTACGGTCTTGGCATTCGCCATGTGGGTGAAGTCAATGCCCGCACCCTGGCGCGGGCCTACCCCAGCGCCGCCTCCCTCGCCCAGGGGGCCCGACTGGAACCGGATCGCAACACCGCCGTGCATGGCATCGGCGCTGAGATCGCCCAGTCCCTGCAGCAATGGTTCGCTACCGAGGCCAATGGCAGGCTGCTGGCTGAACTGGCCGACATGGGCTTCTCCCTGGCCTCTGACGCCCCAGAAGACCATCCCGGAACCGACCCAGCCCCTGGGCGCTTTGCTGGCCAATGCTTTGTGCTCACCGGTACCCTCCCGACCCTGTCGCGCCGTGAAGCCCAGGATCGGATCGAGGCAGCGGGCGGCCGCATCAGTGCAGCGGTCAGCCGCCGGACGGACTACGTGGTGGCCGGGGCGGAGGCGGGCTCCAAACTGGCCAAGGCGGAAGGCCTGGGTCTCAAGGTGATCGATGAAGCGGGGCTCTTAAATCTGCTGCAGGGGTCAGCCGAGTAAGGAAACAGGCCATGGATCCTGGCTGGTCGTGCCAGTGCCATCTTTAAAGCGAGAGGAGTCAACTGTGCGGCTGGACGAACACTCCGCGAAGAATGGCCGGCAAGCAAGCATGATGAACGGGCTTGTCTGAGTCGTGGCACAGGCCTCGCGACAGAGCTCTCTCCATTCCATGGCCCTCGATACCCTGCCCAACAGCGACATAACCCTTTCCGTCCATGGCCCCAGCGCGGGCCGTAGCTGGATTAATCAAGACGAGAACGCCCCCGATCCCAACCCGGTCCCCCTGCAACGCTGGGTTGAAACCATGGACCCCAGCCTTTGGCGCCAGCTGGCGCGCCACCAGCTCTTGCTGCCCTTGCTGCGCCAGGAGGTGATCAGCCGGGCCGTGGCGCCGGTGCAGCTTCCAGCCGAGCAGCAACAGCAAGCCCTGCAGGAATGGGCGGCCCGCAAGGGCATCCGCGCCCCTGAGCAGCTGGCGGCGGTCTGCCAATCCGAGGCGCTCAGCGAAGAGGATGTGCAGGCTCAGGCCCAGCTGCCGCTGCGCATCGCCCTCCATTGCCGCGAGCATTTCCTGCATCGGGCAGAGCAGCGTTTTTTGGCCCGCAAACACCAGCTGGACCAGGTGGTTTACAGCCTGCTGAGGGTCGAAAGCGGCGCCCTAGCCCAGGAGCTTTATCTCCGCATCGCCGAGGGGGAAGCCGATTTCGCCGAACTGGCGGCCCAATACGCCAAGGGACCCGAACAGACCACCCGCGGCGTCGTCGGGCCTGCACCGATTCTCCAGGCCCACCCCGCCCTGGCCGAACGGCTGCGGACCTCCAGGCCTGGCCAACTGAGCCCGCCCCTTCAGATCGAACAGTGGTGGTTGGTGGTGCGCCTGGAGGTGATGCGGCCCGCCACCTTCGACGAGGCCATGCAGGAGCGTATGGGCCGGGAACTGTTTGAGGAATGGGTGGAAGAGCAGGTGGGCGAAATGCTGGCGATGGGGCCGAAAGGATGACCACCTCCTATCCCGCCCAGATCGAAACCCTGCTGCTGCAGGCTCCCTTCAACCTCCTGTCCAGCCCTGAGCAATCCCGCTTGCTGGGGACCGCCAGCCTGCAGCGCTTTGAGGAGGGCGATCCCCTCAGCACGGACCTGGTCATCGGCGAAAGGGTGCTGGTGGTGCTGGAAGGCGAAGTGAGGCTTCTGGGCCAGAGGGGGGATCGCCCCTTCACCTTGGAACGCGTCGGGGCGGGTTCCCTGGTGGGTTTGGTGTCACTGTTGCGGGTCGAAGCCTGCGAACAGGTGACGGCCGCCACCTCGGTTCTGGCCGCAGTCCTGCCGGATGCCTTGGTGCTGGAGTGGCTGAAGCAGAATCCAGCCTTCAGTGACTGGGCCAGCAGCCAGCTGTGGACTGCCGAATTGAACAGTCTGCTGCTCAAGCGAGAAGCGGCCGCCAGTTCCGCCGAGCTGTTTGACCATGCCCACTGGCGTCAGCGCCTTAGCCAGCTCAGGGCCCATACCCGATCCCTGAAACCCAACCGGGCCATCGTTCCCCAATTGAAGGCGGGCGAAACCCTGGTTCTTGGCAGCGCCAATGTGGCGGACCAACCGATCGGGGCCACCCTCAACCCCGCAGCCCCCTTACCCCAACCCCGTCCGCCACTGCCGCTGAGGCTGTTGGCCCTGGCCCCCGGCGCCCTGGATGGCGCGCCGACAACGGCCGAGGTACCCGGCGCCGCAACGCCCGTTTTGCAGGGGGTCCCTGCCAAAGGGGGTGCCGTGGCCGTCGCACCAACCCGGGGCGAACACCCCCTGCCCACCAGCCTGGACCTGGGCCAGCACGACCCCACCCGGGGGCTGCAGTTGGTGCGCGCCCGGGGCGTGGTGGACGAGACCCTGGCCTGCTTCCAGATGCTGGGCAAGCTGATGGATCTGCCCTATCGCCGCGACGCCATCGATAAGGTGTTGCAGGAAAAGCTGCGCCGCGGCCAGAAACCCGATCTGCAATTCTGTGGCCAGATTGCCGCCATGCTGGGCCTGCTCGTCAGTGGCGCCCGGGTGCAGCCGAGTTCGGCCACCCGGCTGATCACCCCCTGTCTGGTGGCCTGGAAGGACAGTTTTGCCTTGGTCACCCGCAGCAATGGCCGCGGGCTGCGCCTGGCATCGCCGGCCGATGGCTGGGTCGACCTGGGCCCGGCCGAGATCCAGGAGCGTTTTCCAGACGGACTCGAATTGTTGCTGCTGGAGCGCAGCACCGCCACCCCCGAGCGCCGCTTCGGTCCGAGCTGGTTCTGGCCGGCCCTGCGGCGCTACCGGGGCATGTTGCTGCAGGTGCTGCTGGCCTCCTTTGTGGTGCAGCTGTTCAGCCTGGCCAACCCCCTGCTCATCCAGGTGATCATCGACAAGGTGATCGCCCAGCGCAGCATGGACACGCTGCAGATCCTGGGGATGGCGCTGGTGGTGGTGACGCTCATGGAGGGCGTGATCGGCAGTCTGCGCACCTTCCTGTTTGCCGACACCACCAACCGCATCGATCTGCGGCTGGGATCCGAGGTCATTGACCACCTTTTGCGCTTACCCCTCGGCTATTTCGACCGTCGGCCCGTGGGCGAACTGGGCACCCGAATTGCCGAACTGGAGAAGATCCGCAACTTCCTCACCGGCCAGGCCCTGATGACGGTGCTGGATGCCATGTTCTCGGTCATCTATATCGCCGTGATGCTTTTTTATAGCGTCACACTCACCGTTGTGGCCCTGGCGGTCTTGCCCATCCAGATCGCCATCACGGTGCTGGGTGCGCCCCTGTTCAGGAGGCAGTACCGCCAGGCGGCCGAAGAAAATGCCCGTACCCAGAGCCACCTTGTTGAGGTGATCACCGGGATCCAGACAGTCAAGGCCCAGAACGTGGAGATGGTGAGCCGCTGGCGCTGGCAGGACTTCTATTCCCGCTACATCGCCCGCACCTTTGAAAAAACAGTCACGGGAACCTTTCTCAACGAAACCAGCCAGGTCCTGCAGAAACTGTCCCAGCTGCTGGTGCTCTGGGTGGGGGCCTCGATGGTGCTGAAGGGGGACCTCACCCTCGGCCAGCTGATCGCCTTCCGCAGAACGTCTGGCCGACGTCGTGGATACTCCGGAGGAATCCAGTGAAGCGGACAAGGCCAACATTCCCCTACCTCCGATCGTTGGGGATGTGCTTTTTGAAAACGTCAGCTTTACCTTCGCGCCGGGTACACCCCAGGTGCTCAGCAACATCGATCTGCATGTGCCCGCCGGTACCTTTATCGGCATCGTGGGCCAAAGCGGTAGCGGTAAGAGCACGCTGATGAAATTGTTGCCGCGCCTCTATGCGCCCAACAGCGGTCGCATCCTGATCGACCGCTATGACATCGACAAGGTTGAGTTGTACTCCCTGCGCCGCCAGGTCGGCATCGTGCCCCAGGATCCTCTGTTGTTTTCGGGCACAATCAGCGACAACATTGCCCTCACCAACCCTGATGCCACCAGCGATGCGATCGTCGAGGCGGCCAAAATCGCCGCCGCCCACGATTTCATCATGACCCTGCCCTCCGGCTACAGCACGCCGGTGGGCGAAAGGGGAGCCTCCCTTTCAGGTGGCCAACGCCAGCGGATCGCCATCGCCCGCAGCCTGCTGAGCCAACCGCGCCTGTTGGTGATGGACGAGGCCACCAGCGCCCTGGACTACGACACCGAACGCCAGGTTTGCGACAACCTGCAGCAAGCGATGCAGGGTTGCACGGTTTTCGTGATCACCCACCGCCTCAACACGATCAAACGGGCCGACCGCATCGTGTTCATGCACCAGGGATCGATCGTGGAAACCGGCACCCACGATGAACTGATGGCCCTGCGGGGCCGCTACTACGCCCTCTTCCGGCAACAGGACAACAACTGATGGCCCTTCCCGTCCTTCCCAGCCCCCCGACCCAGGAGCCCAAGCCCGATGGGGATTCTCGCTCGTTTCAATTCAACGAG
>JAPLIF010000260.1 GCA_026389255.1 Cyanobacteriota bacterium | reverse complement strand
GATTTGCAGGAGCGTTTGGCGGAGTTGTATCGGATGTTGGTGGCGGAGGAGTGAAGGAGCCAACCGCCGTGAGCACGATCCCACAGCCCCGCCGCTGCTGCGGGCCCTGGCGCTGCTGGTGCAGCCCTTGGCCGATGTGATCGCCGCTATCGTGATCACAAGGTTTAATGGCCGATCGCTAAAGGAGCTCTGCGCCATGGGCGGCATCACCCTGGAAGACTTCAGCCAGAGCGTGGCCTACCGGGAGATCTTTGGGCAGGGCCGCCAGGAAGGCAGGCAAGAAGGTCGCCAGGAGGGCGAACTGGAAATGGCTCTCCGCCTACTCCGCCGCCGCTGCGGTGCAATCAGCGCCGAACAGGAGGCCGGCATCAGGGCTCTGTCGTTGGAGCGCCTGGAGGCCCTGGCGGAAGCCCTGCTGGATTTCAAGAGCCCGGCGGATCTGGCGGCCTGGTTGGCGTCGGGTTGATCAGCGGCCGGAGAGGGGCGAGCCAGGCCCTGGTGGCTTCGGCGCCAGACGCCAGCAGCCTGCGGGACCGAGTTGGCGTGAGCCAGGACTAGCTGCTGCAGCGGGCCCATGCAGCCGACGCTGCTCGGTGGGATTGGGCTGATCGCCCTATTGGTGCCCCTGGCGGCAGAATTTATTGGGGCGACTCCGATCCCATCAGGCCGACTGCAGGGCCGGTGCGATCGGAAGCAGGGTCTCGATGGTGCTGCTGTCGCTGATCTGGGAGTAGTGCTCCACCGTTACCCCCACCGGCCGGCCCTGATCGTCGAAGTCGACGATCAGGTTGTCGCTGATGGCTTCCGAACTGCTGCTGTCGCGCTCGGCCAGGGCGATGTGGAGGGTGTCCGTGTCCGGGAAATAGCGGATCTTCATTGCGACGGGGGGAGAGCCTGAGGGGGATTGGGCTGGGATCGGATGACGGCCCTGAGGTAGCCCCGATCAAAGAAGGCGTTATGGACGGTCTCTCTATCCTCAAGGGTAATTACCCTGAGTGCTCGGTTCTGGGCTTCCGGCACAAGCCCCCAAAGGGCAAAACGCCCATCGGCCTGCTGGCGCTCCTCCAGAGGCTCGGCCATCACTCGCAGGATCCAGGCCGCCTCGATTCCTGGATGCTTGCAGCGCACGACGTCGCGAAAGTAGCTCGTCATCTTCATGGCGACCAGCATCCACCGGCGGCTGGCGATTCAGGGCATCCCTCGCTGCTACGGGCCCTACGCCCCGAACAGGAGACCTGCATCCGCATCCTGCAGCTGGAGCGGCTGGAGAACCTGGCGGAATCCCTGCTGGCTTTTCCAGAAGCCGGAAGCAGCGCATCAGCCGCAGGTGCACCAGCAAGACAGGAAATGAGGCACCCAGGGCGTCACCCCATCGATCCGAGCGTGGTGCAAAAGGAGGTGAAGCGGGCCCTAGATGAAACCGGAGTAAGCAAACAAGTCAGCAGCCACATCTTTCGCCACTTCGAGTGGCTCTGCCACGCTGACCTGCGCTCAGGTAAGCCCACTCATCCGCTGGAGCGGAACCAGGACAATCGCACCATTCAGGAGTTGCTGGGCCACAAGGATGTCAAGACCACCATGATTTACACCCATGAACTGAATCGAGGACCATCTGGGGTACGAAGTCCCGCTGACCTGCTCTGAGGAACGGAGGGATCTTCTGCGGACCATATATCAATCGATGAAGCAAGTGGTGGCATCCGAGAAGCCTTGCTTCGTAAGGCTTAGAGTTCTGCTCCCGCAGCTTATGCGGACCGCCGAATCAGTGTTCGGTGACATCGAAGAACCCATCTCTAGTTTAGGAAAGACTCATGCCTGCTCTGCTGTTGCGCGCACCCGTCCCGCTCGACTCCTCACGGTTCCTTCTGAGGGCCGGGACTATCATCGGGGCTAAACACCAGTCCATGGGCGGGGACGCCGGATGGCTCGATGCCCCTGTCGGGGAAGCGACCGTGTGTCCGGACGGACGCGGCTGGTTCCAGCCCTACTGGAACGGGTCGATCTACTGGGCACCGGGTGCCGGAACTCACGAGGTCCACGGAGCGATCCGCGACCAGTGGGCGGCGATGGGCTGGGAGCGGTCTGGGATCGGCTACCCAACATCCGACGAGCTCGATGTCGGTGATGGCCGCGGTCGTGTGAGCCAATTCGAGCGGGGGTCGATTTACTGGACACCGCAGACTTGGGCGCACGAGATCTACGGGGTGATCCGCGAAAGGTGGCTGGCTCTCGGCGGCCCGGCGTCGTTCCTCGGATACCCCAAGACCGGTGAACGGGATCTGCCGAACGGGCGGGGGCGATTCAACGACTTCGAGCGGGGCCAGATCGCCTGGTCGCTGGCCGGCGGGGCGGTGGTCAGTGCGACGACGTACGACCCGCCGGCGGGCGGAGGGCTGCGACCGCAAGGGCTCGGCCCGACCGGTGTGCCAGAGGTCCGCCGCAAGGTTGTCTGCTCTGGCACCATGCACATCACCGACGACGAGACCTTCGGGTCGGACGAGTACGGGGACGCGAGCAGCCCGCCCCTGGAGGCTGTGGTAACCAACGAGTCGCCGCAGGAAGTGCTTCCGGGGTTCGTCGGCCGGGCCGGCGGGGAGGTCCGTGTGGAAGTGAAGCTGACCGCCTTGGCCCGGAACAGCGGGGACGTAACGGTGACTGGGAAAGTGTTACTGTTCGAAGGGACAAGCACGGAAACGAACGACTTGGACGGCCAAGTGGATGTGAACATCACCGTCCCACGGGACCAGTTTCGGTCCTACTCGGTTCAGGTAGTGAACCAGGACGAAGGTGGGGACCACGCCGAATTGTTGTTCAACTTCAGCAACTTCCCAGTGTGACGAGCCGCCGTATGAGGGGCAGTCAAGGCACGCCGAACAAGCGGTTCAAGCGGACCCGAACAAGCGGCGGGTTTTCGGGGTGCGATGTCGGTTCCCCAATGATCGTCTGTCGTACTTCGCGCCGCTTGTTCAGGCAGTTTAACCTAGCCGTTAGAACGATCATGGCATTTGAATAACTGTTAAGACCCTGCCGCACCACTCTGGTCAGTTATCGCCCAATCTATAACCGAAACAACAACAAACTCCGCCCAACCCCGTCCTGCAGTAGCAGCGAACGCTTATCAATGTTCCATTGCCTCACCTGATCCAGTGCTTCCAGGTACTGCCGCTCGAAGGCCATCACCTCTGCAGAGCAGGCCATCTTGGTGCTCACCAGTTTCGAGAAACGCAGCTGATCGCCGGCCAGCTGGAAGCCCCCCAGCAGCCGATTGCAGCCGCTGTTACCGCTGAGTCGTTCGCTGTCGGTGGCGAGCAGCAGTTCCGGTGGCCGGCCTGGCGGATTGATCAGGGTTGGGCCCTCTGGTGATTGCAGCGCCTGCAGCTTCCAGGCGGTGCCCCGCAGGGTCGGTTGGGCCCGATGGGCCGGGGCGGGGTTTTGGTCCGATGCCATTGGGTTGGACGCCATTGGGATAGATGCCATTTGGGGCTGCGGGCAGCCTTGGCCGGGATGGGCCCTCCCGAATGCCTCCACTACAAGAGCGCGGCGAGGGCCCTGGCCAGGTTGGGCAGCGGGGCGTTGGCTGATTAGCGCCTCCATGTTCACCAGCAGGGGTTGGCCTGACCCGCCTGTGGGTACAGCGCTCCGGTAGGCCTGCAGCAGGCGCTTGTAGTCGCCCTCCAGCGCCACCGGCAGCCGTTGGCCGGTGACACACAGCTGTGTGGTCGGCCCTTGGGGCAGGAGGCGAAACAGGCCCGCCAGGAACAGCCGTGGCTCAATTGGCTCCGGCACGGCTAGCCGCGTCAGCCGGTCGTTGTGTCCCGATCGGATCGGTTGGCCTTCTAGATCGAGCTTGCGCAGCACCGCGCCACCTTCTAGAGGCTGCAGAAACACCGGCGCCTCCCGGCCGCCGCGTAACACCAGCCGTTGGCCGGACGGCTCCAGGCGCCAGCGGCCGATGTCGTCGAACGTATTCGGAGCGGGACGATTCAGCCAGGTTTGGCGTAGTTGGTAGCTGCCATCTGCGGCCAGGTCCACCTGCCAGCGGCTGCTACCGCCGGCGTTGGGCAGCTCGCCGCGCCAGCTGGCGGGCAACCGGCCGAGGGGGCCTTGGCCGAGGGGGCCCTGGCCCACCGGCACCAGCTGCAATGACAACGGCGTGCTGGCGCCGCCCCTGGGCACGGGGGCGAACGTGTCGGTGGTGAAGAGCAGCCGCTCGCCCTGGCGCAGGGTGGCGCGCACCCCATAGCGCCCCCTTGGGGTCAGGTCGCGGTCCTGCTAGCTGATGCTGAAGCGGAAGGGGGGCTGGCCTGCGGGCTGGATCCTGGTGCGCCCCAGCACCCGGGCCGGCGCATCGGCGAGGGCCGCGTCGATCAACACAACCTCCAACATCGCATCCGGCGCTAGGGCCAAGGGCTGCTGCAGGCGGGCCGTACCGGAGATCTGGCCGGCCCAGGCGGCAGGGGCCAGCAGCTGGGTCGCCGCAAGGATTGCGGCCAGATGCGCGGCGGGCTGCAGGGTCACGGCGGTCAAGGGCAGGGTTGCTTTTGAGGCGGGGCAGCGCCCCTGCAAGGGGCTCCCACCAATGACCAAGCGTCGCACCCACAGGCCCAGTGCAAGTCCTGGGTCGCCATGGAGGCGATCAGTGGGGTTGCGCAATGCACTGCAAAGGCCAGGGGAAATCGATCAGATCTTTAGAGCTTCTAGTGATATCTTTATGAGCCTTCTGTCTGATGCAGTCGCCTAAGAAAGCACCCTTGAATGCTGTGGCAGCGCAATCAAATCCCGGCGCCCTTTTCCTTGCTGACGAACCGAGATAGGGTTTATCAATGCACACTCCCAAGGGTCCGATGCGTACACCCCTCGCCTTGGCTGCCGCTGGCCTCCTGGCCATCAGCTTCCCGGCGGGGGGTGGTAGGGCCCAGACGGCGATCGAGAGCCAAAGGGTCACGTTTGCCGCCGGGGCCGATTCCATCCGGCTCCAAGGCCAGCTCAAGGGCGACCAGACCGTTGACTACACCCTGCGGGCCGGTGCCGATCAGACCCTGACGGTGGAACTCAAGGGTTCCAATCTGCAGAACTACTTCAACGTGATCGCCGCTGGCTCCGATAGCGCCCTGTTTATTGGCAGCAGCTCCGGCAACAGTTTCCGTGGCCTCCTGCCGAGCGATGGCGACGTTCGGGTGAGGCTGTATCTGATGCGTCCGGCGGCGCGCCGCCATGAATCAAGCACCTACAGCCTGCGCATCGGCATCGACGGCACTCCCCTTACCCCTGTGCCCGCTTCCCGCGATGCCCTGATTCCTGGCACTCCCTATCACGCCTCGGCGGAGGTGGCCTGTGGGTCTGGTACTGGTGGCACGGCCGCCCGGTGTCAGGCCTTCGTAATCCGCCGGGCCAACAACAGTGCCACGGTGGTGGTGACCAGCCCCGAGGGGCAGAAGCGTCAGTTTTTGTTTGTGCAGGGCAAGGCGGTGGCGTCGGATCAACCCGAAAAGCTGATAGTGCAGCGCCGTGGCGATGTTTCGGTGCTGCGTCTGGGGGAGAACTTCGAGCGCTATGAGATTGTCGATGCGTTGGTGGTGGGGGGCTGAGGGCGCTGCCTATCTTGAATGACAGACGTTTGCACCCTCTGAGATGCCCTCTTCACGATTAAGTGCCCCCCATCATCTGCGCTTTTTGGCGGCTCACTCCCATTTGTCCCATGTCTTTGGCGGTGACTGGTTCGCCAAGGGAGCCGAGGGTTTTGCGCGCTTCTTTGGCTCCCCATTCTTTCTGATGGCCCAGTCCGTCATTGTGATTGTCTGGATTTATCTGAATGTTGTCAACTACGCTACATTCGACCGCTATCCGTTTATTCTGTTAAATCTGGCATTCAGCCTGCAGGCGGCCTATGCCGCACCGTTGATTTTGCTTGCCCAGACCAGGCAGGCTGATCGGGATAAGGCCCATTCGGAGGCGGATGCGAAACACAGGGAGGAGATTGCGTTTGAAATGCACAAGGAGCAGCAACTGGCGCTAGAGCAGACGAGCCAACTGCTCTCGCTCCTGGATCAAAACAACCAAATGACCATGGTTGTGCGGCAACTCAGTGAGCGGATTGAATCGTTGACTTCTGAAATTCATAACAAAGTCGTGCCCTCTCTCTGACCTAGAAGGTCCAGGCCAACTTCAGCATTCACGACCACCGGCGCCGATGCATCTCCTCGGGGTCATACAACCGCACCTGCCGCTCCAGATCGAAGCGGCGCGGGGGGCCGTTGAAACTGCGGGGATCGTTGCCGACGCCGGCCAGATAGGCCCAGTTGCCGGTGTTGAGGGCTGGCTGGGCGTCGATCAGCCACCATTCGAAAAAGCGGGCGCCCCAGGTCCAGGGCAGGCGCAATTCATTGATGAAGTGGGACGCGACCCACTGGCGGCCACGGTTGGAGAGATAGCCGGTGGTTAGCAGTTCGTTGAGCTGGGCATCGATCAGCGGGTGGCCGCTGCGGCCCCGGCACCAGCGCTCAAACAGGGGTCGATCTTCGCTCCATTCGATCTGGCGGTTCTGCAATCCGCCCGGCGCCGCGAAGCTGGCCCCATGGCGTTGGGCGGTCCAGAGGAAGAATTCGCGCCAGAGCAGCTCCAGCTTCATCCATTCGGATCCGTCATCGGCGCCGCGCAGGGCTTCGTAATCGAGCACGCTCTGCCAGATGCGCCGTACCGATAGGGAGCCGAGGGCCAGATAGGGGGAGAACTTCGAGGAGAACTCCGTGCCCACCAGGCCGTTGCGGCGGGCCTTGTAGTGGCGCAAGCCGCCGGAGTCCAGGCAGTAGTGGCGCAGCCTGGCCAGGCCGCTGGCTTCATCGCCCGCGAAGGGAAAGGCGCTGCGGGGATCGGGGGGGCTGGGCTTCGCCGCAGCATCGGCCTGTGGATCCGCCTCCAGCCAGCCCCGGGGCCCCTCCAGCCGCAACCCCCCCAGGCCTTCCAGATCCGGCACCGGCAGGGGCGGCACCGGCGCCCGCCCCAGGCCCCGGCGGAACTCCCCAAACACCCTTGGGAAGGTTTCCGGCTCCAGCGGCCAATCCTCAAACAGCCGGCTCTCCTGGCCGTGCAGCACCGCCTGCGGCCGCACCTGGGGAGCCAGCAACTCCAGCGCCGCCGCCGTGCTGTGCTGGGGAAAGGGCAGCAGGGGAATGGCTTCGGCCGCCAAGCGCGTCTGCAGGCTGGCCAGGGCCTGGGCCTCCAAGCGCCGTTGGTGGGGGCCCCGCAGGCGCTGGTCCGGCGGCCGGCAGGCCAGCACGATCAGTTTTCCGTGGCCCTGGCCCTGATGGCGGGCCAGGGCCACGGCTTGGTGCAGGGCGGGCTGGTCATCCAGGCGCAGCTGGCCCTCCAGGGCCAGCGCCACCACAAAGGTTTCGCCCATCGGGCCCCCAGGGGCCCCGGGCTCCAGCCTCAATTCGCCAGCGCCAACTGGAAGCCGCGGCGGTCGCTGGGTTCGGGTCGCTCGAACACCTGGCAGAACACCTTGACCACCCGGTCGCCGGAATCGATGGTTTCGAGGGGATCCTTGCGTAGGCGGTGGCGCAGGCAGCAGGCCACCACCC
>JAPLIF010000030.1 GCA_026389255.1 Cyanobacteriota bacterium | reverse complement strand
GTGGGAGCTGGCTTCCACGGCATTCAGATCACTTCAGGCCTCTTCCACGTTTGGAGAGCCTGGGGATTCACCAGTGAGTTTCAACTTCTTTGCACGGCCATCGGCTCCTTGGTCATGGCCGGCCTCATGCTCAATGCTGGGGTTTTTCACTATCACAAGGCAGCGCCAAAGCTGGAGTGGTTCCAGAACGTTGAGTCGATGCTCAACCACCATCTGGCCGGCCTACTAGGCCTAGGTTCCCTATCCTGGACAGGGCACCTTCTCCATGTTTCCCTGCCAACAAGCCAATTAATGGATGCCATTGATGCCGGCAATCCGCTGGTCCTCAATGGTCGAACAATCGCATCAGTTGCGGACATTCCGCTTCCCCACGAGTTCTTCAACCAGGATCTCCTGTCCCAGCTGTTCCCTGGCTTCGGTGCCGGCCTCTCAGCTTTCTTCACTGGAAACTGGGCGGCTTACAGCGATTTTCTGACTTTCAAAGGAGGCCTGAATCCGGTTACCGGAAGCCTCTGGATGACCGACATCGCCCATCACCACCTGGCGATTGCTGTTCTCTTCATCGTCGCCGGTCACATGTACCGGACCAACTGGGGTATCGGACACAGCATCAAGGAAATCCTTGAAGGCCAAAAAGGCGATCCTCTCTTGTTCCCCGCGACTAACGGGCACAACGGACTCTTCGAATTTCTGACAACGTCTTGGCATGCCCAGCTAGGTATCAACCTGGCCATGCTCGGTTCGCTGACAATTATCATCGCGCACCACATGTATGCGATGCCGCCGTATCCCTACATCGGCATCTCCTACGCAACCCAACTGTCATTGTTCACCCATCACATGTGGATTGGTGGCTTCTTGATCGTTGGCGCTGGTGCCCATGCGGCCATCGCGATGATCCGCGACTACGACCCAGCCAAAAACGTCGATAACGTTCTTGATCGGGTCCTTAAGGCTCGCGATGCTCTCATCAGCCACCTCAACTGGGTGTGCATCTGGCTTGGCTTCCACAGCTTCGGCCTGTACATCCACAACGACACAATGCGTGCCCTGGGTCGCCCTCAGGACATGTTCAGCGACACCGCGATCCAGCTGAAACCGATCTTCGCTCAGTGGATTCAAGGACTTCATGCTGCGGCGGCAGGAACCACTGCTCCCAACGCCCTGGCAAGTGTCAGCGAAGTCTTCAACGGTTCAGTGATCGCTGTGGGCGGCAAAGTTGCCGCTGGGCCGATTCCCCTGGGAACGGCCGATTTCATGGTCCACCACATCCATGCCTTCACGATCCACGTCACCGTGCTGATCCTTCTGAAGGGTGTGCTTTACAGCCGTAGTTCCCGCCTCGTCCCAGACAAGGCCAACCTCGGCTTCCGATTCCCCTGCGACGGCCCTGGCCGTGGCGGTACTTGCCAGGTGTCCGCTTGGGACCACGTGTTCCTGGGTCTCTTCTGGATGTACAACTCCCTGTCGATCGTCATCTTCCACTTCAGTTGGAAAATGCAGAGCGACGTATGGGGAACCGTCAATGCTGACGGGACTGTCCAGCACATCACCAATGGGAATTTCGCCCAAAGTGCGATCACCATTAATGGTTGGCTGCGCGATTTCCTTTGGGCTCAAGCGGCCCAGGTGATCAACAGCTACGGCTCGAGCAGCAGTGCCTATGGCCTGTTGTTCCTGGGTGCCCACTTCATCTGGGCCTTCAGCCTGATGTTCCTGTTCAGCGGCCGCGGCTACTGGCAAGAACTGATTGAGTCCATCGTCTGGGCTCACAACAAGCTGAAAGTGGCTCCGGCCATTCAGCCCCGCGCTCTTTCGATCACCCAAGGACGCGCGGTTGGTGTTGCCCACTATCTGCTGGGCGGTATCGCCACCACCTGGGCCTTCTTCCTGGCCCGCATCATTGCAGTCGGCTGACCTCCACCTGACCTTTCCCAATGGCAACGAAATTTCCTAATTTCAGCCAGGGGTTGGCACAGGACCCGACAACCCGTCGTATTTGGTACGGGATCGCCACGGCTCACGACTTCGAGAGCCATGACGGAATGACGGAAGAACGGCTTTATCAAAAGCTGTTCTCTACCCACTTCGGTCACCTGGCGATCATCGGCCTCTGGGTTTCGGGAAACCTGTTCCATATCGCCTGGCAGGGCAACTTCGAGCAGTGGGTCGCCGATCCTCTGCATACCCGTCCCATCGCCCACGCGATTTGGGATCCTCACTTCGGCCAGGGGGCCATCGCTGCCTTCACCCAGGCCGGTGCCACTTCACCCGTGAACATTGCCTATTCCGGTCTGTACCACTGGTGGTACACGATTGGTATGCGCAGCAACGCTGAGCTGTATCAAGGATCCATCTTCATGATGATCCTCTCAGCTTGGGCCCTGTTCGCTGGCTGGCTCCATCTACAGCCCAAGTTCCTGCCATCACTGGCCTGGTTCAAAAACGCCGAATCCCGGTTAAACCACCATCTCGCGGTACTTTTCGGATTCAGTTCCATCGCTTGGACCGGGCACCTGGTTCACGTGGCTATTCCTGCATCCCGCGGTGTGCATGTTGGTTGGGACAATTTCCTCTCGGTGTCACCCCACCCAGCCGGTCTTGGCCCCTTCTTCACGGGTAACTGGGGCGTTTATGCCCAGAATCCCGATTCTGCCCAGCAATTGTTCAACACCACTCAAGGTGCTGGAACGGCCATTCTGACTTTCCTTGGTGGTTTCCATCCCCAGACGGAAGCTCTTTGGCTGACGGACATTGCCCATCACCACCTGGCGATCGGTTGTCTGTTTGTGATCGCTGGCCACATGTACCGGACCAACTTTGGTATCGGTCACTCGATCCGCGAGATCCTCGAGGCCCACAACCCCCCCAAGGGCACCCCCTTTGGAGGCGCCCTCGGCGCCGGCCACAAGGGCCTCTACGACACCATCAACAACTCGCTGCACTTCCAGCTGGGTCTTGCTCTGGCGTCCCTCGGCGTGGTCACCAGCCTGGTGGCGCAGCACATGTACGCGCTGCCTTCCTACGCCTTCATCGCGCGGGATTACACCACCCAGGCCGCCCTTTACACGCACCACCAGTACATCGCCATCTTCCTGATGTGCGGTGCCTTTGCCCACGGGGCCATCTTCTTAATCCGTGACTACGACCCTGAGGCCAACAAGAACAACGTTCTTGCTCGGATGCTTGAGCACAAAGAAGCCATCATCAGCCACCTGAGCTGGGTTTCTCTGTTCCTTGGCTTCCACACCCTCGGTCTTTACGTCCACAACGATGTGGTCGTGGCCTTCGGAACGCCTGAAAAGCAAATTCTGGTTGAACCCGTATTTGCCCAATTTGTTCAGGCGGCTAGCGGCAAGGCTCTCTACGGCATGGACGTTCTGCTGGCCAATCCCAACAGCATCGTCAGCAATGCCCCTGGCCCCGGCGCCGTCTGGCTTCCAGGCTGGTTAGATGCCATCAACGCGGGTAACAACTCCCTGTTCCTGCAGATTGGTCCTGGTGACTTCCTTGTTCACCACGCCATTGCACTGGGACTCCATACCACCACCCTGATCCTTGTGAAGGGTGCCCTGGATGCCCGGGGTTCCAAGTTGATGCCCGACAAAAAGGACTTCGGCTATTCCTTCCCCTGTGATGGACCTGGCCGTGGTGGCACCTGTGACATCTCCGCATGGGATGCCTTCTACCTCGCGGTCTTCTGGGCTCTGAACACGGTGGCCTGGCTGACCTTCTACTGGCACTGGAAACACCTGGCCATCTGGCAAGGCAACGTCGCCCAGTTCAATGAATCCAGCACCTACCTCATGGGCTGGTTCCGGGACTACCTCTGGCTGAACAGCTCCCAGCTGATCAATGGATACAACCCCTCAGGCACCAATAATCTGGCCGTCTGGGCATGGATGTTCCTCTTTGGTCACCTGGTATGGGCCACAGGTTTCATGTTCCTCATCTCCTGGCGTGGCTATTGGCAGGAGTTGATTGAAACCATTGTTTGGGCCCATCAACGCACTCCTCTCGCCAACTTGGTGGGCTGGCGTGACAAGCCTGTGGCCCTCTCTATCGTTCAAGCTCGTGTTGTTGGCCTGGCTCACTTCACCGTGGGTTTCTTCCTGACCTATGCAGCCTTCTTGATCGCCTCTACGTCAGGTAAATTCGGCTAACCCCCGTTCAATTACCTTGTCTTCTTTGAGGGACACTTTGCCTCCGGCTTCAGTCGGAGGCTTTTTTAGTTGAATGTTTAATAAAGTTGTAGGCATTCAAACCCATCCATCTAAAGATGGGCAAATTTACTTGGCAGCGTAAAAAGCAACGGTCTTCTACTTCTAGTCCTAGCCTTTTCGCAATTATCATCGAAAATCCACCCATCCACCAAAGACCCACACCCGAACACCTCATTTTGGGGCACACTTCCCCTCCCACTGCTCTCCCATACTTACCGGACTCGGCTCGGATGTCCGGATAGGAGCAGCACCTTGCAAAACCACACAAACACCTGCACAGATCTACATAGTCATGGCCGCTGAGTTTGGCCAATCAACCAAGGTGGGCAAACGCACTAAAAACCCCTCTCTAATCAAAGAGAGGGGTAAGGAATGAGAAAGCGTAGGGAACCTAGGCTTCTCGACTGTTCAAATCAACTCTTAGTTGACACTCCAAGAGCCACCTGCAAAGTTGACCAAGGGGGCAACGATCGCTGTGCTGCAGAGAAACCAAGCAAAGGCGGCACCACCGCATCCACCCAACCAGAAGCCACTGGCAAACTCAGCCCAGCCAGCTTTGGTGAACAGATCAGCAGGAGGGTGATCAACAGTGGCGTCAGGGGGCTGAACATTCGGACCACGACCGGCAGTGCCATAAATGGATAGGCACACGGTCAGGATCGAGATCAGACCGATGGTCGCCAATAATCCTGCTGTGCCACCGTATTCGGTATGGCGCAGGGGACCGGTGAGGGCGAACGGACCAAAGAGGAAGAACCCGTGGGCCATGCCTACCTCAAGACCGCGACGGTTCGGCGAGAGAGAAGGACGGTAGGCCGGAAGGGCGTTGATAAAAGCCTTGGTGAAATAGCTGCTGTTCACCGGTGTGGCCAGATTGCCGACAGTGGGGTCGGCGACAGGAGTCACGGTCATGGGACGGGCTGAGGCGGCGAGGGATTCAGAAAGACGTAACGAAAGAGGGGGCTGAGACCGTTGCAGGGCTCAGTCGCGGGCCTCAATCACGTTGAACAACAGAGCCATGGCCACGGCAGGGGCAAGGATGCCCACTAAAGGCACAAGAATTGACGGCAACCAGGCAGCTGCAAATTCTCCAGTCATGGCTTAGGCCAAGAACAACCGAAGGTACTGTACGAACACCTGGATGCCTGCCCACAGGACGACTGGGGCGACGACATAAAAGTTGAGCTAAGCAGCCGCAGTGGCCGTTACACGGATGAAACCGCGCTGACTCAAGAAACGCCAATGGTTGATGCCGCAGCTTGATTGCGCAACGTCGCGCGAGTGCGGTAAATGGGTCGACCTTGACTCTCGTGATAGGTACGCATCTGCATTTCAGCAAGCAGCCCGAAACAAAATAGCTGAACGCCGCTGAGGATCGCAAGAACAGCCATCAACAACAGTGGCCTGGAGCCGATATCGGTACCAAACATCAGTTTCTGGGCCACCAGCCCCAGGGCAATCAGCAAACCAATGCCCAGGGTTAACAGACCGGCAAAGCCAAAAACATGCATGGGCCGGGTCAGGAAGCGCTTCATGAACCAGACCGTAAGCAAGTCCATTAAGACACGAAAAGTACGGTCAATCCCATACTTGCTTTTCCCATAACTCCTTGGACGATGATTAACTTTAACCTCGCCAATTCTAGCTCCTTCAATAAAAGCAAGTGCTGGCAAAAAACGGTGCAGCTCACCGTATAGGTTCATATCGGCGACCACTTCACGGCGGTAGGCCTTGAGCGAGCAGCCATAATCGTGCAATTTCACTCCGGTGACTCTGGCAATCAAGCGATTCGCCAACAACGAAGGCAGCAACCTTGAGAGGGCTGCATCCTGACGCTGGTGCCGCCAGCCACTGACTAGGTCATAGCCCTGATCGAGGCGCTCCAACAGCAGGGGGATATCAGCCGGATCATTTTGAAGATCACCATCAAGGGTCACAATCACAGGGGCCCTGCTGGCATCAAACCCGGCGGCCATAGCCGCCGTCTGGCCATAATTTCGGCGTAGCAAAACAACTACAAGTTCAGGGACCTTGTCGACGATATCCCGCAGCAAAGCTGGCGTTCCATCCTTAGAGCCATCGTCAACCAGAATCAGCTCAAAGCGTTGTCCAATGGGGCGCAGTGCATTCAGTAGTTGATCAACAAGTTGGGGGAGACTCCCCTCTTCGTTATAAAGAGGTACAACAACGGAAAGTTCCGGCAGGTTCGGGGGATCCCCTCCCATCAACGCAGTCACCGGGGCTGAGGATGGATAGGCGGCGGGAAGCACTGGATCCGCCATGGCAGCCGTTTGACGTTGGGTGGAACCCGACCTTAAGGGGGCAAGGGACTGCCGTCATGGCTGTGCATGACCCGACCGGCTCCCCGCAGTTCTGCCCTGTAATGGCAGGCCACTAAATCGTCGTTCGAAGAGAACAGATCGTCCACCCCCAATCCATTGCGGCCATGCTCACGGCCGGAACTGTGCAGATAGCGACCCTGGCCCAGATGCAGCCCCACATGGGTGCAGCGTTGCGGCGACCCGAAGAAAATCAGGTCGCCGCTCTGCAGAAGATTCACATCGTCAGGGCGCACTGCCACAGGCCGACAGAAGCGTTCCTGAAGGTAGGCATCCCGCGGCACCCAGATGCCCGCCTGGGCATAGGCCCGCTGAACCAGGCCGGAGCAGTCGTAGTTCGGCCCAATCGTGCCTCCCCATCGATAACAGTTCTTTTGCGCCATGGCCTCTAGGGCGAAGCTCAACACCTGGGGCAAGCGATCGTGGATGGTGCTGCGATCCAAACGGGGCAGCAGCGGAGACCCAGAGGGTTGACCATGGCTTAAAAGCGCCTGGGCATCTAACCAGCAGGGATAACCATCCTCCAGCAGGCGCACCCGCCATCGCAGGCCCCCTGCATCTCGTGGTGGATAGGGCGCCGGTTCAAGCAGCCGCAAGCGGCGACCCACTGCCAACTCGGTGGCCAGCCCATCCCCCCACGGGCGACTCCAGCCGGGCAGGGGTTCGCTGATTTGCCAGATCGCTCCACTGGCAAGCGTGGCCGTTGAACCGTGCATGTCTAATCTCAGCATCGCCGATGGGCCAAAGATCATGGCGTTCTACAGCGCGGATCCGGCCATGGGCCAGAGTCTCGCAGATCTGGTCCGTGCCCTGGAACAGGAGGACCGGCAAGGACTGGGGGCCCGGATATCAATCACCTGGTTGCGCTATGCCGAATCCCTGCGCAACCGCGAGGCGCACGAGGCCTTACCCCTAGTGGCCGGAGCGGCGGGGGCTAGCTGGCGGGGAAGCCAACTGCGGGAGCCGGCCAGCCTCGTCAATCTCATCTATCTAGTGGCCTGCGAAGCCTGGCTACAACGTCAATTATTAAGGGATGAACCGGAATTAAGGCGGGCCATGGCGGCCATGGTTCAGGCACCGACCTCTGCCCATTGGGCCACGGGCTTGATTGTGGATCTCCTGAGCGGCACCACCAGCGGGCCATCCCTCCCCCAGGACTGTTACAACCGATGGAAGACCCAACGAGAACTGGTGAACCACTGGCTTGAAAGCCTGGCCTGGCCCGAGCTGGAGGGTTGGAAAGCCTGTCAGAAAACCTGGGTGGACGGAACCTACGGGCGTGAGCAGGACTTGCTTGGCGCCGATCATGGCAACCGCAACCTCCTGAGCACTGACGGCACAGCCAGGTTGTTGGAGGCTGTGATGGCCGGATCGATCATTTCGCCGCCCGCCTGTCGCAGGCTCCAAAGTCTGCTTGAGCAACCCTCTGGGGAAAGAATCGCGAACGCAACGGAGGCCAGGGAAATGGCTGGCATTGGAGCC
>JAPLIF010000112.1 GCA_026389255.1 Cyanobacteriota bacterium | reverse complement strand
GGAGGACCGGCTGCTGTTCAAGGAGACCATGGCACGCATCGGTGTGGCCGTGTGCCCCTCCGGCATCGCCAACACGTTGGAGGAGGCCGAGGAGGTCGGCGAGATCATCGGGTCCTATCCGCGCATCATCCGGCCGGCCTTCACCCTGGGCGGCTCGGGAGGAGGCATTGCCTACAACCCGGAAGAGTTCCGGGCCATCTGCAAGAGCGGCCTGGAGGCCAGCCCCGTCTCCCAGATTCTGGTGGAGCAATCGCTGTTGGGCTGGAAGGAATTCGAACTGGAGGTGATGCGAGACAGCGCCGACAACGTGGTGATCGTCTGCAGCATCGAGAATCTCGACCCGATGGGGGTCCACACCGGCGACTCGATCACGGTGGCCCCAGCCCAGACCCTCACCGACCGCGAATACCAACGCCTACGGGACCAATCAATCGCCATCATTCGCGAGATTGGGGTGGATACGGGCGGCAGCAATATCCAGTTCGCCATCAATCCCGAGGACGGGGCGGTGGTGGTAATTGAGATGAATCCCCGCGTCTCCCGTTCGTCGGCCCTGGCCAGCAAGGCCACCGGCTTTCCGATCGCCAAAATCGCGGCGCGCTTGGCGGTGGGTTACACGCTCGATGAAATCGTCAACGACATCACCGGTGCGACCCCGGCCTGTTTTGAACCCACCATTGATTACGTGGTCACCAAGGTGCCGCGCTTCGCCTTCGAGAAGTTCCGGGGCAGTTCGGCGGTGCTGACCACCTCGATGAAGTCGGTGGGCGAGGCCATGGCCATCGGCCGCTGCTTCGAGGAATCGTTCCAAAAGGCCCTGCGGTCTTTGGAAACCGGCCTGGCCGGCTGGGGATGCGACCGGGAGGATCCCAATCCCAACGCCGCCGACCTGGAGCGCCAGGTGCGCACCCCTGCGCCGGACCGCATCCTGGCGGTGCGCACCGCCATGGTGCGGGGCTATAGCGATGCCGAGCTGCATCGGCTCAGCGCCATTGATCCCTTGTTTTTGGCCAAGTTGCGGGGCCTGTTGGAGGCCGAGCAAAGGCTGTTAATTGGGCGCCAGCTGGCCGACCTGGCCGCCCCGGCCCTGCTGGAGCTGAAGCAACTGGGCTTCTCCGACCGCCAGATCGCCTGGGCCACCGGAGCGGCCGAGTTGGTTGTGCGCCGCCACCGCCAGGCCCTGGGGGTGAACGCCGTGTTCAAGACCGTGGACACCTGCGCCGCCGAATTCGCCTCCAGCACGCCGTATCACTATTCGACCTACGAACGCCCCCTGGAACAAATCGGCGAAGATGGCCAGCTGCGGGTACTGCCGCCAGCTAGCGAAGTGCAGCCCGAAAGCCGCCGCAAGGTGATGATTTTGGGCGGTGGGCCCAACCGCATCGGCCAGGGCATCGAATTCGATTATTGCTGCTGCCATGCCTCCTTCGCCCTCAGGCAAGAGGGCTTTGTCACCGTGATGGTGAATAGCAATCCGGAGACCGTTTCCACCGACTACGACACCTCGGATCGCCTCTATTTCGAGCCGCTCACCTTTGAAGATGTGCTCAATGTGATTGAGGCCGAACATCCCGAAGCGGTGATTGTGCAGTTCGGCGGCCAGACCCCCCTGAAGCTGGCGATTCCCCTATTGCGTTGGCTTGAATCCCCGGAAGGCCAGGCCTGTGGCACGGGCATCTGGGGCACCTCCCCCGAATCGATCGACCGTGCCGAAGACCGGGAGCAATTCGAAGCGATTTTGCGGCGGCTGGACATCCGCCAACCCCGCAATGGCCTAGCCCGCAGCGACGCTGAAGCCCGGGCCGTGGCCGAGCGGGTGGGCTATCCGGTAGTGGTGCGGCCCAGTTATGTGCTGGGCGGTCGGGCCATGGAGGTGGTGTATGGCGAAGAGGAGCTGAATCGCTACATGGTGGAGGCGGTGCAGGTGGAGCCGGACCATCCGGTGCTGATCGACCAATTTCTGGAAAATGCCATCGAAGTGGATGTCGATGCCCTTTGCGATGGCGACGGGCAGGTGTTGATCTGCGGGTTGATGGAGCACATCGAACCGGCCGGGATTCACTCGGGCGATTCGGCCTGCGCCCTGCCGGCGGTGTCGTTGGGCCCGGAGGTGCTGGATACGATTAAGGGTTGGAGCCGGGACCTGGCCCTGGCCCTGGAGGTGCGGGG
>JAPLIF010000107.1 GCA_026389255.1 Cyanobacteriota bacterium | reverse complement strand
GTTCTCGACAACAAAGGTGATGCCCTCAGGGGGCAGCATCTCGACGGGGTGGCTGTAGCCAGCACTCACCACCAACTTTCGACACTGAACCTGGGCGCGATAACCCACGCCAACAATTTCGAGTTTGCGGGTGTAACCCTGGCTGACACCCTCCACCATGTTGGCGACAAGGGTACGACTGAGGCCGTGGCGCTCGCGGGAGCGGCGGCTGGTGTTGACAGGATTGACCTGAACCATGGAACCCTCCTGAACGACAGTGACGCCATCAGGAAGGGTGCGCCGCAATTCGCCCTTGGGACCCTTGACAGTAACGGCCAAACCGTCAATACCAACGGAGACCTTGTCGGGGATGGGAATGGGGGCTTTGCCGATACGAGACATGAAATTGTTCTCCCTAGATCAAAAGACGTAGCAAAGCACTTCTCAGCCGACACCCTGTTTACGGGCTTCCCGGTCACTCATCACCCCCCTCGTTGTGGAGATGATCGCAACCCCGAGGCCGCCAAGGACCTTGGGAAGCTGGCGTGTGCTTTTGTAAATGCGCAGACCAGGCTTACTCACCCGCTGCATGCGGCGGATGGTGGGCTGGCGATGTTTACCGCTGTACTTGAGTTCAAGCACTAATTCTTTGCGGACCCCTTCGCCTTCCTCGGAAATGTTGGCAATGAAGCCTTCCTGCTGAAGCACCTGGGCGATGCTGCGGCAGAGTCGGGAAGAAGGAACGCGAGTGTTCTCGTGGCGCTTCTCACTCGCATTACGGATGCGGGTGAGCATGTCAGAAATCGGGTCGTGGTTGGCCATAGTCGTGTCCGGAAAAGGGCTTAGTTGCTGCGGAACGGCATCCCCATTTCGCGGAGGAGGGCCCGGCCCTCATCGTCGTTACGGGCGCTGGTCACGATCGTTACGTCCATGCCCCGGATGGCGTCGATCTGGTCAAAGGAAATCTCAGGGAAGATGATCTGTTCGCGGATGCCCAGGGTGTAGTTACCCCGGCCATCAAAACTCTTTGGACTTACACCCCGAAAGTCACGAATGCGCGGCAAGGCTAGATGAATCAGACGCTCCAGGAAGGCGTACATCCGTTCTCCCCTTAGGGTAACAGTGACGCCGATGGGCATACCCTGGCGAATCTTGAAACCGGCGATGGCCTTTTTGGCTCGGGTCACCACGACCTTCTGACCTGTAATGGTGGCCAGCTCGGTAATGGAGGCTTCCAAGGACTTCGCATTCTGGGCAGCTTCACCCAGACCCCGGTTGACGGTGACCTTGAGCACCTTGGGGACCTCGTGAACATTGGATAGATCGAGATCCTTCAGCAACTTGGGCTGGATCGTCTCCCGGTAGCGCTGTTTCAGTGACATAGGGGGATGGGGTTGCGCTTCTGGACGTGGTCAGAAGGCGGACAGGCAGAGGGGCAGAAAGGGATGTGTTGAGGAAGAATACGGAGGGTCAATACCCCGGCTTCAATCCAGAAGTTCACCTGTTTTCTTCAGACGGCGTTTTTTAGTACCGTCCTTCTCCACAACAATTGCGACGCGGCTAGCCACGTTATTTGTTGAGGAATAAAGCATCACATTGGAGGCATGCAGGGACGCTTCCTCGGTGAGGATGCGCCCAGACTCACCTTCTTGAGTGGGCTTAACGTGGCGAGTGCGCAGGTTGATACCTTGTACAATCACACGATTTTCATAGGGAAGGGTGCGTAGAACCTCACCGGTTTTACCCTTGTCCTTGCCAGTGATCACCTGGACGGTGTCACCTTTTTTAATACGCATCTTAATGCGTACTGTCGGTTTAGCCCTGGGAGTGGTCGCAGCCATTTCAGATCACCTCCGGAGCAAGCGACACAATCTTGGTAAAGTTGCGCTCGCGCAGTTCGCGGGCCACGGGTCCAAAAACTCGTGTGCCCTTGGGATTGTTATCGTTAGCAAGGATGACAGCCGCGTTGTCGTCAAAGCGAATCGAATTGCCGGTGTCACGACGCAGGGTGGCTCGGGTACGAACAACCACTGCCTTAACGACATCGGACTTCTTCACACCCATATTGGGCATGGCATCTTTGACAGCGGCAACGATGACGTCGCCTACGTGGGCGTAACGACGGTTGGTACCGAGCACGCGGATGCACTGAATCCGTTTGGCGCCGCTGTTATCAGCAACGTTGAGGTAGGTTTCCTGTTGAATCATTGGTAGGTCCTCCTCAAGAAGCGGTGGTGGAGATCACCTCAGCCACCATCCAGCGCTTAGTGCGACTGAGGGGCCTGGTTTCAGTGATGCGGACCCGATCGCCGACGCGGCAATTGTTGGCTTCGTCGTGGGCCTTGTAGCGGGTGGTGCGGCTAACTGTCTTCAGGTAGATGGGATGGGGAAAGCGGTTTTCCACCGCAACCACCACCGTTTTATCCATCTTGTCGCTGACGACGGTGCCGATCCTTTCCTTGAGTGCCATGGGAATGGAGGGGTTCAGGAGGCGGTGGAGCGCTGACGCTCCTGCTGCACCGATAGCAGGTGAGCCAGCTTGATGCGGGCCTCCTTGAAGCGGTGCGGATGTTCCAGGCGGCGGGTGGCCCGCTGGAAACGGAGATCGAAAAGTTGACGACGGACGCCGTCAATGCCTTCGATGATCTGGGTATCGGTGAGGTTGCGCACCTCGAGGATCGTGGGGCGGGCCATGGTTAGGACTCCAGAGCGAGGGCAGGGGACGGCGACAGATCAGCTGCGGGGGTTACCGCAACGTCGTCACTTTCCTCGGCTACCAGCTCGGCCGGCTGGTCGGCAAGAGCGAGGAACTTGGTCTTAAGGGGCAGCTTGTACTGCGCCAAGCGCATGGCCTCTTTGGCGATGGCTTCGGTGATCTCGGGACCACCCATCTCAAAGAGAATCCGACCGGGTTTAATCACCGCCACCCAGAATTCCGGGTTGCCCTTACCGGAACCCATCCGGGTTTCAGCAGCGCGCATGGTGACAGGCTTGTCGGGAAAGATCCGGATCCAGATCTTGCCGCCCCGTTTGACATAACGGGTCATGGCCCGCCGGCTGGCCTCAATTTGGCGGGAAGTGATCCAGCCACATTCTTGGGCCTGAAGAGCAAATTCGCCAAAGGCGATGGTGTTACCGCGGGTAGCGATGCCGCGCATGCGGCCTCGCTGTTGCTTGCGGAATTTGACGCGACGTGGACTCAGCATGGTTCAGCTTCCCTCACTCCTCGTTGGAGCGATCTTCAAATTGTTGGGGCCGGCGATTAGCACGGCGCTTGGGGGCTCCGCCAGCGGGCAGCTGTTCTTGCTGACCGGGAAGCACCTCTCCTTTAAATACCCACACCTTGATGCCAAGAACGCCATAGGTGGTGGTGGCCACCTTAGTGGCGTAATCGATGTCAGCCCGAAGGGTGTGCAGGGGAACTCGACCTTCGCGAGTCCATTCGGTCCGGGCAATTTCGGCGCCATTAAGACGTCCGCCTACCTGGATCTTGAGACCAAGCACACCAGCGCGCTGGGCACGCTGCACAGCCATGCGCATGACACGGCGGAAGGCAACCCGCTTTTCCAGCTGCTGGGCGATGTACTCAGCTAGCAAGTAGGCGTCGGCGTCGACCCGTTCCACCTCAACCACGTTGATCCGCACTTGGCGGGACGCATCTTTGAGGGTGGCCTGAATGCCAGTGCGTAGTTCTTCGATGCCGCTGCCTTGGCGTCCGACAAGGACACCTGGACGGGCGGTCTTGAGCTCAACCTCAAGTTGGTCGGCCTTGCGGGCGATCAGCACGTCGCTGATGCCAGCAGAGGCATATTTCTTGTGGATGAACTTGCGTATCCGATCGTCCTCCTGAAGAAGGGTCGGATAGGTGCGGCTTGGGGCGTACCAGCGGGAGCGGTGTTCCTGGGTGATCCCCAGGCGCAGGCCGGTTGGATGGATTTTGTGTCCCATCGGTCGGTGTCCTCGGGGGTCAGGCGGAAGGAGACGCCACAGCAATGCTGATGTGGCAGGTCTGTTTCTTGATGGCGTAGGCGCGGCCCTGGGCGCGTGGACGGAAGCGCTTCAGGGAAGGCCCCATGTCGGCAATGGCCTGGCTGATGATCAAGGTAGAGGGGTCAAGACCGAGATTGTTTTCGGCATTGGCTACCGCAGAACGGAGAACCTTGGTAATCGGTCCCGTGGAGCGATAGGGCATGAACTCGAGCATGATCAGGGCATCGCGATAGGTGCGACCTCTGATCTGGTCGAGTACGCGCCGGACCTTGGAAACGGAACCGCGGATGTAGCGGCCGTGAGCTTGGGCAGTGATGGTGTTTGCCATTGAATCAACGTCCTCCCTTCTTGTCCTTGGTGTGACCGCGGAAGGTGCGGGTCGGGGCGAATTCGCCGAGTTTGTGGCCCACCATCTGCTCGGTCACGTAGACCGGAACGTGGGCCTTGCCGTTGTGAACGGCAATGGTGTGGCCGATCATCATCGGCAGAATAGTGGAGGCCCGTGACCAAGTTTTGATCACGGATTTGTCGTCGTCTGTGTTCTGCTTCTCGAGCTTGCGAAGCAGGCTGTCGGCGACAAATGGTCCTTTTTTGAGTGAGCGTCCCATGGTGGATCAGGCGTACAACGAAGCGAAGTAATTCATCAAGCGTCCCGTCCACCACGGCTCCGCTTGGAGGTGCGGCGACGTTTGCGGAGTACAAAGCGGTTACTGGGTTTGTTCCGCTTACGGGTCTTGTAACCAAGGGCGGGCTTGCCCCAGGGGGTCACAGGACCAGAACGTCCGATAGGAGCGCGACCTTCGCCACCGCCATGGGGGTGATCGCAAGGGTTCATGACACTGCCTCGCACTTCGGGGCGGCGGCCAAGCCAGCGCTTGCGGCCAGCCTTGCCGAGGCTGGTGTTGCGTTGTTCGGCGTTACCGACCTCGCCGAGGGTGGCGTAACACTCCCGACGAATCAAGCGGACTTCCGTCGAAGGCAGCTTGAGGGCGACGTAGTCCCCTTCCTTGGCCACGACCTGGGCGCTGGCCCCTGCCGTGCGGACCATTTGGCCACCACGACCGGCGTAAAGCTCAACGTTGTGGACGCTGGAGCCGAGCGGAATGGCCGAAAGGGGGAGGGCGTTGCCGACCTCAATGGGGCTATCGGGGCCGGAGATGACGGTCTGGCCGACGGCAATGCGGGCGGGCGCCAGGATATAGCGTTTTTCGCCATCGCTGTAATAGAGCAGCGCCAGGCGAGCATTGCGATGGGGGTCGTAATGAATGGCGGCGACACGGGCCTGAACGCCATGCTTGTCTCGGCGGAAATCGACCAGACGGTAGAGGCGCTTGTGTCCACCACCACGGTGGCGGCAAGTGATAACGCCGCGATTGTTGCGACCCTTGCGCCGATGCTTGGCGACAACAAGGCCACGCTCGCGAGCGCGACCGGTGATTTCGCTGAAGTCGGTGACCACCAGGGTGCGGGTGCCTGGACTGGTGGGTCTGTAGTTACGGATAGCCATGACGATTCAGACCCTCAGGACTCAGGGAACAACTGGATGGAGCTGCCTTCGGCCAAACGCACCACAGCCTTTTTGACTTGTGCTCGTTTGCCGGCGAAGCGACCCACACGTCGGGAACGACGGGGAGGATTCATGGTACTGATCCCAATGACCTTGACGTCAAAGAGAGTCTCAACCGCAGCTTTGATGTCGGGCTTGGCAGCCCGATGATCCACCTCAAAGGTGTATTGATTCAGATCGAGGGCCCGGGTGGCCTTCTCGGTGATCAGGGGGCGACGGATCACATCCGCCAACCGACCGGTGAAACGTTCAGCCATCTCCGTAAACCTCCTGGATCTTGGCAAGTGCTTCTTCGTTCAACACCAGCTTGGAGGCGTTGAGCAGGTCGAAGACATTGAGCTGGTCGGCTGCGATCAACTTGACCTTCTCAAGGTTGCGTACCGAAAGGCGCACTTCCTCAGAGGCTCCATCAATCACCAACAGGACTTTGGCATCAGCAGCGATGCCGAATCGCTGCAGGGCCGCGGTGATTTCGCGGGTCTTGGGGGCTTCCAGGCCCTGGGCAAAGCCCTTCACCACAGTGATGTCCGCAACGCGGCTCATCAGGGCGGTACGCAGGGCCAGGCGACGCTCCTTGCGATTCATCGCCAGGGAGTAGGAGCGAGGCTTAGGACCGAAAACGATGCCACCACCGGGACGCAGCGGGGTGCGGATGGACCCTTGCCGGGCCCGGCCGGTGCCCTTCTGCTTGTAGGGCTTGCGGCCACCACCCGCCACCTCGGCGCGGGTGAGGGTGCTCGCAGTGCCTTGGCGGGCATTGGCGAGCTGGCGCACGACGGCGCGATGCAGGAGGTCAACGGCGGAAGTCTCCCGTGCGACCTTGAGGTCGAGGGAGGCTTGGCCACTTTCCTTGCCCTGCCAATCACGTACTACACAGTTAGCCATGGTGATTCTCCTCAGGACGCCGCAGTGAAGCCCACCCGCTTGGCCGGGCGGATGTTGAGCAAAGCGCCCGGCTTGCCGGGAACGGAGCCCTTGACTACGAGCAGATTGTGCTCGGTGTCCACCTTGAGGATGGTGAGTCCCCGGGTGGTGATCTGCTTGCCGCCGTAGCGACCGGCCATCCGCTTGCCGGGATAGACACGGCCGGGGGTCGTGCCGGCGCCGATGGACCCCGGTTCGCGGTGGTTCTTGGAACCGTGGGTCATGGGACCACGGCTGAAGCCATGGCGCTTCTGAAAACCGGAAAAGCCACGACCGACGGTGTCACCACTGACATCAATCTTCTGGCCGGCCTCAAAGGCGGAAACGGTGATCGCCCCACCCAACTCAAGACCGTCAACGCTGGCCACTCGGTACTCCCGCAAATGGCGCAGCGGGTCTTCACCGGAGCGAGCTAGATGACCCTTGGCAGGCTTGTTGACAAGCTTGTCGCGGATTTCGCCAAAACCGACCTGAACGGCGGAGTAACCGTCGGTGGCGTCGTTCTTGATCTGGGTGATGCGGCAGGGACCCGCCTCGATCACGGTGACCGGGATGGATCTGCCTTCGTCGTCGAAGAACTGGGACATACCCAGCTTCTTCCCGAGAATGCCGATGGACATGGGAACAGGGAACTAAGCCAGCTGGAAAAGCCATGGCCAACCCGATAACGAGAAGGCCCCAAGACAACCGAAATTGTCCAGGGTTGGCAAGGATCTGAATTCGTGAATCGCAGAACAGTCCTGAATGGAATCCAGAACTGGGGGCTAGCGAGCGAAGTCAGTGGGCTGGGACTTGCTTGAGGAGAGGCAGGAAATATTCCTGGGCATCCCTTTGCAGTTTCCCGACGGTTGAGTGCCGAAACACTTTCCCGTACTGGCCTAGAGAATCGCCACCACGGACGATCCTTGTGTCGCGACTGGAGGCCCGGCTAGCGGACGGGCACAGAACTTCGGCACAAGAATTGAATGTAGCAGATAGCCTGCCCCCTACCCTCAAAGGTCAAGCAGCCAGGTTCCTGAAGCGCGTGAACTGGGGTTCAAACAGCAATTTGACCGTTCCCACTGGGCCATTGCGGTGCTTGGTCACGATCACTTCGGTGATGCCGCGGTCGGCCGTGTCGGGGTTGTAGTACTCATCGCGGTAAATCATCAACACCAGATCGGCATCCTGTTCAATCGAGCCCGATTCACGCAGATCACTGAGCATGGGCCGTTTATTGGTGCGGGCCTCAACGCCACGACTGAGCTGGGAAAGGGCCATCACGGGCACATTCAGTTCGCGGGCCATGCCCTTGAGGCCACGAGTAATGCGCGAGAGCTCCTGCACCCGGTTATCGGGGGTCGAACCTTCCATAAGCTGCAGATAGTCGATCATCACCAGTCCCAATTCCTTGCCCGTTTCAGCCATCAGGCGCCGACATAGTGAGCGCATCTCCAACACGCCGGCGTTGGGTTTGTCATCGAGGAACAACGGCAGCTGACTGAGGCTGCTGATGGCGTTGCCCAGCAAGGGCCATTCCTCGGGTTGGAGACGTCCGGTGCGGAGTCGGCCGCTTTCGATGCCCACCTCCATCGACAACAGGCGATAGGTGAGTTGCTCCTTACTCATTTCCAGACTGAACACAGCAACCGGCAGCTGATGCAACTGGGCTACGTTTTTGGCGATGTTGAGCACGATCGTGGTTTTTCCCCTGGCGGGTCGACCCGCCACGATGATCAAATCACTGCGCTGCAGGCCCTGGGTGATGGCATCGAGGTCATAGAAGTTCACCGGAATGCCGGCAACGGCAGTGCCGAGGGAGCGGCTCTCGATCTCGTTGAAGGTACTTGTAAGGATCTCGGCGGTGGGAATCAGACCCACGCTCGGCTTTTCCTGGCTGATGGCAAAGATCTTCTGCTCGGCCTCGTCGAGCACCTGCTCCATGGGTTTGCTCTGATCGAAGCCGAGACGGATGACCTCGTTGCCTGAGCGAATCAGCTGGCGCCTCAGGTATTTATCCATCACAAGGCGCGCCACCTGGTCAATGGAGGCTGTGCTGAGGGTGC
>JAPLIF010000141.1 GCA_026389255.1 Cyanobacteriota bacterium | reverse complement strand
GTAGAATCCCCGGTAGGGCTCCAGTTGGCGGGCCACGAAGGTGACCACTTCATCACCGGCTTCAAAGCTCAGCCCCGCTTTGTGGAGTTGCAGGCGGGCTCCGGGCTGGGGGCGGGTGGTCTCGGTGGCAATGCCGTCGTGAATGACGCTGATGCGATCGGCGAACACGGCCGGCGCCGTTGAGGCCTGCCAGTGGGTGGGGGAGATGGCCCAGTCCAAGTCCTCCAGGGCCAGGAGCTGGGGGGCGCGGCGCAGCCGCAGTCGGCTCCGGTCCTGCCACCCCCCCAGGTCGATCTCCGGATCGAAGCCCACATCGCCCCCCTCCAGCAGGTACACCAGTTCGAGGTAGTGCAAGACGGGCGCGTCGGGCAGCACGTCCTTGATCGCCAGCAATTCGCCCCAGCCAGGGTGGCCCAGCACCAGATCGGGGGTTGGCATTGCTCCAGCCTTGAGCAGCCGCTCCACCGTTTCGGCCACCGCCTGGGCTCGAAAACATTTGGTCTGCAGGTCGGCCGCCCAGGGGTGACAGGCGGGCACGCCTCCGGCCGGGCGGGCGTCATAGCGGTGCAGAGCGATGCCCTCAATGGCCTGGGCCGTGGGTCCACCCACGGCCACGACCCGATCCCCTCGCGCCAGCAGGGCCCTTGCCAGGTGGCGGTACTGGCCGGGGAAGTTCTGGTGGATGCAGAGGATGTTCATGGCGCCTGCTCCTTGTTCAGCCCGGTGCCCCAGCCCCCACCGCGACACGCCCGCTGTCTGCCCCTAGGCCGCTGTGGCGGATCAGGGCGACGGCGGAGGGACTGCGGCCGCGGAAGCTCTCGAACACCTCGCTGGGGTGGCGGCTGCCCCCCTGGCTCAGATTTATAGGAGTAATAACCTGCCGAATAGCCGCCGGCAAAGATATGGCCAAAGCTGCAAAGGAAGGCATCCTCCTCAATGGGTGCCAGCACCGTGGTGGTGGTGGCAATCCGCCGGCGTAATTGTTCTGGAGTCTCCCCTCCTTCCGGTGTCCATTGGCTGTGCAGCCTTAGGTCTGTGAGGGCGAAATGCACCTGGCGCAGGGTGGCGGCACCGCCCATGAAGGTGCGGGCGGCCTGCAGTTTGGCGAACTCCGCTTCGGCAAGGGGCTCTCCCGTTTGCCAGTGGCGGGCCATCCCCAGCAGGGTGGCTCTGTCGTAGCACCAGTTCTCCATGAACTGGCTGGGCAATTCCACCGCGTCCCATTCGACGTTGTTGATGCCGGCGGCCTGGGGGCGCTCCACGGTGGTGAGCATGTGCTGCAGGCCATGGCCGAATTCGTGGAAGAGGGTTTCCACTTCCTGGAACGTCATCAGGCTGGGGGTGTCTCCCACCGGTGGGCTCTGGTTACAGACCAGGTAGGCCACCGGCAGCACGGGCGTACCGTCAGCCCCGGTCTGCCGGACCAGGCATTCATCCATCCAGGCCCCGCCCCGCTTGCTGCCGGGACGGCTGTAGGGGTCGAGATAAAAGGCAGCCAGGGCTAGGCCGCTGTCGCGATCGCGGACCCGGAAGAAGCGCACCTCCGGATGCCAGACGGGGGCCTCGCCATCGGCGGCTTCAATCGTGATCGCAAACAGGCGGTCGCAGAGCCCAAAAAGCCCTGCCAGCACCTGGGGTAGGGGAAACCAGGGCCGCAGAGCCTCGCTGTCGAGCTCGAAGAGTTCCTGGCGTCGGGCTTCGGCCCAGAAACTCACATCCCAAGGCTTCAGATCGGCGGCCTCCGGTGCCCCAGCGCTGGCGGCACATTGCCGTAGTTCCTCCAGCTCCCGCCGGGCGGCGGGCAGGGCGGCGACCCTCAGGTCTTCGAGCAGGGCCTCCACATCCTGATCGCAGCCGGCCATTTTGGAGGCCAGGCTGACTTCGGCCCAGTTGGCGTAACCCAGGCGCCTGGCCTGGGCCAGCCGCAGGCCCAGGATCCGTTCAATCAGGGGCCAATTGCCACCCTCTTCCCCGGAGGCCCGGCTGACATGGGCCTTGTAGGCCCGCTCCCTCAGGGCCCGGTTGCGGCCGTACTGCAGGAAGGGGCCGAAACGGGGCATGTCCAGGCCCAGTAACCAGGGGCCGGCCGCGGCCGTTGGGGCGGAGCCATCGACTTGGGTGTGGCCGGCTTCGCCGGCAGCCTGGGCCAGCAATTGACGCACGCTCTCCGGGAGGCCTGCCACCTCGTCTTCGCCTTCCAGCAGCAGGGTCCAGCCGTTGGTGGCGTCGAGGACGTTGTTGCCGAAGCGGGTGCCCAGTTCGGCCAGCTCCTGGTTGGTGGCATTGAAGGCTTGCTGCGCTTCGCCCTCAAGGCCGACACCACGCAGGTCCATGTCCCGCAATTCCGCCGCCAGGATGCGTTGCTGGGTGCCATCCAAGCCCCCCTGGCGCTCTAGGGCCCGCAGGGCGGCGTACACCGTGCGGCTCTGGCCGGCACGGTTGCCGAAGGCCACCACCGCAGGCTGCTGGCTGGCATGGGCCTCGCGCAGCTCGGGGCTGTTGCACACCCCGTTGAGATGGCTCACCACCCCCCAGCTCCAGCGCAGCCGTTCCCCGAGGCGATGCAGGGGATCCATGACTTCAGGCCAGCTGAGGGGGCGGCCCTGGTCGAGGGCCAGGGCCAACGCCGCTTCCAGCTGATCGAGTTCGGTTTCCAGTTGGCTTAAAAGCCCAGGAATGTGGCTGCTGACCTGATCAGGCGTGATGGCCTCGAACGTCGGCAGGCCTTCACCAGCCAACAGGGCTGGACGTGCGAGGGGAGCGCTCATGGGCTGAAGGTCGTTCTTAAGGGCTATTCCAACTCAGCTGGCCGGTCACTGGGGTGCCCGGCAGGTCGGATCTCCGCGCGGGGGCCGATGCAGGCGTTGGTGGGGGGATTAACCGAGGCCGGTGATACCAGCCAAGGCAACGCGACCCTGGTTGGCGACTTCGTTGGCCAGGGCATTGGTGCTGGCCTCATAAAGATTGATCGCCACCCTTGGCCAGAAACCGATCACCAGGGTGGGCACCAGCAGGCTGAGGCCAATGAGCAGTTCCCGCGGCTTCATGTCGCCCACTTCCGCCAGGGCGGGGATACGGGGACCGAAGAACACCCTGCGGCAAAGGGAGAGGAGATAGACCGGCGTCAATACCAAGCCGATGGCCGCAAGGACAACCGTAATGACGCGAAAGGGCACCGTGAAGTCGTTGTTGGAGGTGACGCCAAGAAACACGGTGATTTCACTGATGAAGCCGCTCATCCCCGGCAGGGCCAGGGAGGCTAGAGAACTGGCCAAAAAGAAGGCAAAGGTGATCGGTAACACCTTGGCCAGGCCCCCCATGTTGGGGATCGAGAGGGTCTTGGTGCGCTCGTAGAAGACACCCGTGATGAAGAACATGGCCGCGGCGATCAGGCCATGGCTGATCATCTGCAGCATGGCTCCGCTCATGCCAAGCGCGTCAATCGCGCCAATGCCGAGCAGCACGAAGCCCATGTGGCTCACCGAACTGCAGGCAATGCGCCGTTTGACGTTGTCCTGGGCAAAGGCATTGAGGGCCCCCCAGATGATGTTGACGATGCCCAGAACAATCAAGGCCGGCGCCAGGATCTGGTGGACTTGGGGCAGCATCTGCACGTTGAAGCGCAGCAGGGCATAACCCCCCATCTTGAGCAGGACCCCTGCCAGCAGCATCGAAACCGGAGCATTGGCTTCGCCGTGGGCATCGGGAAGCCAGGTGTGCAGGGGGAAGATCGGCAACTTGACGCCAAAGCCGATCAGAAAGCCCAGATAACAGAGCAGGCCGAAGGTACCCCCTGGGGAACGGGCGGCCAACTCGCTGAGATTGAGGGTGAAGGTGTCGCCAGAAAAGGCGATGGCCAGGCCGCTGAGCAGAATCAGCAGGGAAGCTGTCGCGGTGTAAAGGATGAATTTGGTGGCGGCGTACTGGCGTTGGGGACCACCCCAGATGGCGATGAGCAGGTAAACGGGCACCAGTTCCAGTTCCCAGGCCAGGAAGAACAACAGGAAGTCCTGGGACAGGAAGACCATGGCTTGGGCTGTCGCCTGGAGCAACAGCAGGCCGAAATAAAGCCGGGTCTTGCTCTTGATCGACCAGCTGGCCGCCACCGCCAGCAGGGTGACCAGGCCACTGAGGACCACCAGGGGTGCCGAGAGTCCGTCGGCCCCCAGGGACCATTCCAGATGCAGGATCGGCACCCAGCTGACGCGCTCTACCAGCTGCAACTCGCTGAGGGAGCCATCGAAATGGCGCGAGAAGACCCAGAGCATCAGGGCCAGGTCCAAAAGCAGGGTCCCTAGGGCCAGGGCCCGCGGCGCCCGGGGATCATCGCCGTCCCCTGGCAGCAAGGGCATCAACAGGGCTGCAGCGGCTGGCAGCAGCACAATCAGGCTCAGCCAGGGGAAGGCTCCGGCCTGGGGCCCAACCCCAGAGTTCAGGGGTATCGATCCGTTGGACGCGGTCGCCAGGGCAAGGATGACGTCCATCAGGGCGATTGCGGGTGAAGGGACGCCGGCGCGGGGACCGACCGGCTGGGCCATGGGAGGGAACACCGAAGCGATCTCCCAAGGCCCATCAGGTTTGTGAGCCTATCTACCCATGGGCTGCTGTCCCAGGGTCCATGGGCAGCAGCCCTATTGGTAGGGCCCAATGGGCTCCCTTAACGACGGCCGCCGCTCCGGATCTGGTCCGGCAGGGCGGTCCAGGTGCTGCCTCGATGTTGAAGGGTGAGCACAGCCCGATGGCTGCTGACCCCTTCCGCTTCCCAGGCTGACACCATGGCATCCCCTACCGCCACGGCTGTTTCCGCGGAGCAGAGGGCCAGCAGGGTCGGACCGGCTCCACTGATCACACAGCCCCAGGCACCGGCCCCAAGGGCCGCCTCCCGCACGCTGCGCCCCCCCTGGATCAGCCCCCAGCGGTAGGGCTCGTGGATGCGGTCCTGCATGCCGTCGCTAATCAGGGCGCCGTTGCCCGTGCGCAGACCCTGCAGCAGCAGGGTGAGGCACCCCAGGTTGAGAACCGCATCGCTGATGGGAATGCTGCGCGGCATGGCCCGGCGCGCTTCGCTGGTGCTGAGGCGGATCGATGGGATCGCCACCACCAGCTGAATCGAGGGATCCCAGCCACAGCGGACCACACGCCAGCTCGGGGAGGCGGTGCGGGCCGTCAGACAGAGGCCGCCCAACAGGGAGGGCACGACGTTGTCGGGATGGCCCTCCAATTCGATCGCCAGCTCCAGGAGTTTTTCGGTGCCCAGCGGTTCTCCGGCGAGGGCATTCGCCCCGATCAGACCGGCCACGATGGCCGTGGCGCTGCTGCCCAGCCCGCGGGCCGGCGGCACCGCCAGCCGCACCCGGGCCTCCAGCCCCACCGGTTCCAGTTCCGCTTCCCGCCATACCCGCTGGGCGGCGCGGTACATGAGATTGTCGGGACCGCCGCGCAGATGACTGCCTTCGATCCCTTCGATAATCAAGTCGAAGCGTTCGCTACCGCCTTCGAGGCAGCGCAGTTCGAATCGATTGTTGAGGTCGACGGCGGCGCCGAGACAATCAAAACCGGGGCCCAGGTTCGCCGTGGTGGCGGGAACGTCCACCACGACCCCTTGGCCGATCTGGGGGCGCGCCATTTGCATTCAAATACAGCTTCCACTCTCCCACCTGGCCTTCCCGGTCCCTCAAGCGGCGCCGATCAACCCAGCAGCATGCGGGCCCGACAGGCGGCACTGAAGGACCCGATCGCCGGGTCGAGGATCGCCGTGATCGGGATGGGCTCCAGGGTGGATCGCAGGCGGCCCTTGGCTGAAAAAGCCTCGATAAAAGGCTTCGAGCGCAACCCATCCAGCTGCTTGGCCGCCGTTCCGCCGGCGAGCCAGATGCCGCCCCGGGCCAGGCAGCCCAGGGCCAGATCCCCCGTCACCGAACCGTAGGCGCCGAGCCAGAGGCGCAGGGCCCTGGAGGCCAGGGGATCTCCAGCGGCCGCGGCCGCGGCCACGGCCGCCGGTAGGTCGGCCCGGGAACCTTCGCTACTGGGCTCCCCCCCTGGCCAGCGGCGACCCTCGGCCGCCAGGGGATGGTCCCCTGCTGGCATCGCCTGGCTCATCAACCAACGGGCCACATGGCCCAGGCCGGTGCCGCTCACCACCCTTTCGATGGAGAGGCGCTCCAGGGCCAGATCCTCAAGCAGCCATTGGCGCAGCTGCCACTCCTCGTCACTGCGGGGGGCAAATTCGCCGTGGGCAGCCTCACTGGCCATGGCTTGCAACCCGTTTTCCGTGGGCAGGCCGATCGCCACCCCCAGTCCGGTGCCGGCCCCCAACACCAGCACGGGCTCCCCAGCGATGGCTTCACCAGGGCGGACGCCCGCCCCCTGGGGCGGTGCCAGGTGCGGCAGGCCGTAGATCAGAACGGCGAAATCGTTGACCAGGGCGACCCGTTCAAGATCGCAGTCCAATGCCAAGCGGGATTCAGCCAGCTTCCAGGGCAGGTTGGTGAGTTGGGCCTGGCCCCCATGCACCGGTCCGGCCACGGCAAAACAGGCCGCTGCTGGGCGCGCATGGGCCCGGGCCTCCGGTTGGTCGAGAAAATCGCGCACCATCGGGGCCAGATCGACCCAGTCGGCTGAGGTGTAGCGCTCCTGGGCCAGCAGGTCGAGGGCGTCGGCGCCGTAGAGGCTCAGCAGGGTCTTGGTGCCGCCGATGTCGCCGGCGAGCAGGGTGCTCATGGGGCTTGGAGGGTCGCCGTTGCGCTTCCCACCGCCCCCTTGATCGCGAGCCCGGCGGCGCGGGCCTGGTTGGCGGCGACGGCGGCCTGGATCAAGGCTGACGCAGGCGCCAGCCCCAGGTCCCCTTCGCGGCGGCTGCGCAGGCTGGCGCCCCCCGCCTCGGCCTCCCGTTCCCCAATCACGGCCAACACTGGAATCTTTTGCTGTTCGCCGGTGCGGATCAATTTGCCCAGCCGGTCACCGCTGCGATCGACGCTGGCCCGCACCCCAGCGGCGGCCAACTGGGTCTGCAGGGCTTCGGCCCAGGGGCGCACGTCATCCGTTACGGGCAGCAAGCGGATCTGCTCAGCCGCCAGCCAGAAGGGGAAATCGCCCGCATAGTTCTCGGTCATGATCCCGAAGAACCGTTCCAGTGAGCCGAAGATGGCGCGGTGAATCATGATCGGACGCCGGCGGGTGCCATCGGCGGCCACGTATTCGAGGTCGAAGCGTTCGGGCAGGTTGAAGTCGAGCTGGATGGTGGAGCACTGCCACAAACGGCCGATCGCATCTTCGATTTTCAGGTCGATTTTGGGGCCGTAGAAGGCCCCGCCCCCTGCGTCAATCTTGTAGGACCAGCCCTTGCGATCCAAGGCTTCGATCAGTCCCTGGGTGGCCAGATCCCAGACGGCGTCCTCGCCGATCGAGGACTCTGGGCGGGTGGAGAGGTGGATCTCGTAGTGGCGGAAATCGAAGGTCGAAAGGATGCGCTCGGTGAGGTTGAGCACCCGCAAGATCTCATCACCAATCTGCTCGGGCAGGCAGAAGACGTGGGCGTCGTCCTGGGTGAAGCCCCGCACCCGCATCAGCCCATGCATCACCCCCGGCCGTTCGTAGCGATAGACCGTGCCCAGTTCGGCCCAGCGGATGGGCAGTTCGCGGTACGAGCGCAACCGGCTGGCATAGGTCAGCACATGGAAGGGGCAATTCATGGGCTTGAGCTGGAACTCGCGCCCATCCACCTCCATGGGACCGAACATGCTCTCCCGGTAGAAGTCGAGGTGGCCTGAAGTTTTCCACAGGTCAATATCGGCAACGTGGGGGGTGTAGAGCAGTTCGTAGCCGTCCTCGAAATGGGCTGCGCGCCAGTAGTCCTCGATCAGCAACCGCATGCGGGCACCGCGCGGATGCCAGAACACCAGGCCGGCCCCGGCCTCGTCCTCAATCGAGAACAGGTCCAGATCGGTGCCGATGCGGCGATGGTCCCTGCGCAGGGCCTCTTCCTTGCGGCGCTTGTACTCGGCCAGCTGCTCGGGCGTCTGCCAGGCGGTTCCATAGATGCGCTGCAGCTGGGCGTTCTTCTCATCGCCCCGCCAGTAGGCCCCGGCCACACTCTCCAGCTCGAAGGCTTTGGGGTTGAGTTCGCTGGTGTTGGCCACATGGGGGCCGGCACACAGATCCCACCATTCCTCCCCCAGGGTGTAGAGGGTGATGGGGTCCTGCAGTCCCGCCAGGATCTCCAGCTTGTAGGGCTCGTTCTGGCCGCGAATGCGGTCCTCGGCATCTTGGCGGTTCACCTCAAGGCGCTCGAGCGGCAGTTTCTTGCCGATGATCCGCACCATCTCTTTTTTGATGGCTTTGAGATCGGCCTCGGTGAAGGGGTCGGGGGCGTCGAAGTCGTAGTAAAAACCGCTCTCGGTCCAGGGGCCGATGGTCACCTGGGCCCTGGGAAACAGCTTCTGCACCGCCATGGCCAGCACATGGCTCATGGAGTGGCGGATGCGGAGCAGCTCGGGACTTTCACTCGTTTTCGGCAGGACCATCGCCACCGGCACCGAACCGGTGGCGATGGTGCCGGCCTCGTGAGCGGGGGCAGTGTCGGCGCCGGTGACGGCAGCGCTCACGGAGGCAGGCACGGGAATCCGCTTCTGGGGAATCGCGATCCTACGCAGGAGAATCCAGGGATTATGCCTGCCCCGCCTTGGCGTCTCGCTCCGGTTTTGGCCCGCTGCGCCTCGATCCTTTTAACGAGCGCCGCAGTCTGGCGCTGAGCTATGGCCTCTGGTGCCTTTCCCTGGTGGGGGTCTGCGGTGTCCATCGCCTCTACAACCGCAAACCTCTCAGCGGCATTTTTTGGCTGCTGACCTTCGGTTTCTTTGGCATCGGTCAGTTGATCGACCTGTTCCTAATTCCCAGGATGGTTGAGGAGGCCAATCAGGCCTTGCTGCTGCAGCAAGCGCAAGTGCAGCTCGATCTACCCATACTGCCTTCCTTGGAGAAGCAGTTGCTTCAATTGGCCCGTCAAAAGACTCCAGGGGGCTTCACCCTCAACGACGCCTTGCTGGAGGTGGATCTGCTGCCGGGTCAGAGCAGTGGGTCCATCACCAAGGAGATTCAGCGGCTGCAGGAGGCCGATTTGCTCCATGTGGGCAATGACGAACGGGGTCGGGTTGTGTACCGCGAACCCTGAGAACCGGGCTTCAGGCGGCCGACTGGCCTTCTCCGATCAGCCGTTTCTGGCGCTGAAGCTCGGCCAGATAGAACACCTTCAGCTCATCGGCGTCCTTGACCGGTTGGCCATAGAAGCTGCCGCCATGGGTGGCTGGCAGGGAGGCCCATTCCTGGGAGAGGCGATGGAGCACCTCCCTATCGAGGCCGCGCCGATCGAAGGTTTCCAGGGCCCCCCGCTTCTGCATCAGGTAAAGGGCCGCCTGGTCCTGGCTGGCGGGGCCGAAGTCATTGAGGCCAAGTTTTTTGGACGCTTCCCGCCAAGTGGCTGGCAGAAACTGGTAGGCGCCCGCAGCGGCACTGTGGTAGGCCAGTTGCACCACGACTTCCGGATGGCGGTCCAGGCTGTTGATACGGCCGCCACCAAACAGAATGCGATAGCCCTCCTGACTGCCCCCGATCCAGGTGCCCTCGGCATAACGGATCGTGTTAAGCAGGGCCCGTCGTTCCGGTGTGATCTGGTACGGACCCCCCTGGTTCTGGGCTGGGCGCAGGCTCTGCCGGCTGGCCCCAGCGGGGCTAGGGCCGGTGGGGCCAGGGCCGGTGGGCAGCTGGCGAGCCCCGATCGGTAACGCCACCAGCAGGGCCAGGCTGCAGAGCAAGCCGGCTGTTCCGGAGGCGCGGTCGAACTGGGGACGACAGGGCAAAACGGGGGGCGACAAAGTTCACCCCATGACCTTGATGGGCGACGCGGGCGGATGGAACCCCCCCCGCCGCCGCACTGGACAAGGGAAGGGGACTATGCAAGCTGCGATCTAGGGGGGGCGATCAGAGAAACGGACCAGACGGTTGAGGCCAGGACTGAACAGGGATTTTGAGCTTCTTACACGGTGGAGGTCAAGGTTGCCCTGATCCGTCAGGGTTCCCCCATCGATAGCTTCGATTGATCAGTGCAGGTGATCAATCGAAGGTCGATCGTTTAGCTCTAATCGGGCCTTGACGGGAGGAACCCGAGGGCATTACGCACCCGCTCAAGGGTGTCAGAGGCTACGGAAGCGGCTTTCTCCTGGCCTTTGCCAAGCACATCCCTCACGCTCGCGGGATCGTTTCGCCACTCCCGATACCGGGTTTGGACGGGTTTGAGGGCCTCAACGGCGGCGTCGGCCAGCAGGGGTTTGAAGGTGCCCCAGCCCATGGCGGCACATTCGTTGCTGGCGGCTTCACGGCTTTGTTGACTCAGCAGCGCATAAAGACCGAGCAAGTTGTCAGCTTCCGGCCGCTCAGGATGGCCAAATTCAAGACCCATGACCGGATCGGTCTTGGCCCGCTTGATCTTGCGCACGATCACCTCGGGGGGATCGAGCAGGGCGATGCGGGAGGCTTCGTTCGGGTCGCTCTTGCTCATTTTGTTGCGCCCATCGGTGAGGCTCATCACCCTGGCCCCCTCCTTAAGAATCAGGGGCGACGGCACCTTGAGAATGGGGATCGGTTCCCCACTGGCATCGCGGGGTGCAAACCTCGCATTGATGCGCTGCTGGGCAATGTCGCGGGCCAGTTCGAGGTGCTGTTTCTGGTCTTCCCCCACCGGCACCTGATCGGCGTCATAGAGAAGAATGTCGGCGGCCATCAGCACGGGATAGTCCAGCAGTCCTGCCGAAACGTCGGACCCTTGCTTCAGGGCCTTTTCCTTGAACTGGATCATGCGTTCGAGCCAGTTCAGGGGGGTGACGCAATTCAGCAGCCAGCAGAGTTCGCTGTGGGCGCTGACGTGGCTCTGCACGAACACCGTGGCCTGGTTCGGGTCGATGCCACAGGCCAGATAGAGGGCCGCCGTGGCCAGGGTGTCCTCCGCCAGCCGGGCAGGGTCGTGGGGCACGGTGATGGCGTGGAGATCGACGACACAGAAGAAGGTGTCGTGGTCCTGCTGAAGCTCGACCCAATTGCGAATGGCTCCCAGCCAGTTGCCCAAATGCAACTGGCCCGTGGGCTGGACACCGGAGAGAACGCGCGGTCGTGCCGGGGGGGCACCGGGCGCCGGGTTCATGCTTCGGCCCCGGTTTGCTCAGGGGCCGCCGATTCAGTGGATTCTGGTGCCATGGCTTCCAGATCCACATCTTCGCTGCCCATCAAAGCGGTGTCTGCGCCACTGGCCGCCTCGATTTCGGCTGCTTCGGATGCGTCCTCCAAGGGGGTTGGCACCGGGGCCGCTGGTCGACTGGGCCTGGCAAAGGGATCGACCCGCACCTGACGCAGCTGCCCCCCTCGCTCTCCCCTGTCGCGTCGCTCACGACGCTCGCCACCTCCCTCTTCGCCGCTGGGGCGACTACGGCCATCGCCTTCACTGCGTTGTTGGGCCACTAGGGCGTCCAGCTGACCTGCTTCCAGTTGTTGGGCCAGGGTGCGCAGGGCAAAACCAAGGACGGCCACCGGGGAGCGCAGGCCAAAGGCCTCCTGAAGAGCCCGGGCGGCCTTCATTTCGTTGTCACTCAGGCGAATGCGGAGCCCGCCTGGTTCCTTGGGCCCAGTTTGGCGGCCCCCCCGCCCGGGAGTCTCTCGCCCTTCGCGGTTGTCACCTGGATGGGTGCCATAGGAGGGGGTGCTGTCTTCGGCCATGACCTGGGTTTCGATCAGGCGCAAGTGTGGCGCATCGGTCGGTTGCTATCGCTCACTTCTGGACGCAGCCAGAAGAGCCCATGGTTTTCGCCACGGGGGCCCCCGTCGGGCCGGGCGAGCACCAGCAGCGGCAGGGGGCGAGGCCTGGCGTGAAAGTGTTGGCGGTAATCGGCCAGGAGCTGGAGATAGCTGGCAAAGGTCCAGCCATTGTTGCCCCGATCCTTTGCGGCCCAGTAGCGGCGAAGGGCCTGCTGGCAGGCCTGGGCTCCAAATTCCTGCCAGCAGCACTGCTGGGCATCCCAACTGGGATATCCCGCCTCGATCAGCTGTCTGTAGCGGCTTAGTTCTGGGGCTTCGCGACTGGTGTCCGGCGGCAACCTGTTGGCCAGCTGCTCGACGGCGATGGCCTCCAGCCGCAACCAGCATCGGTCCAGAACCAAGACCGGCAGCCCACCATGCCAGTGGTCACTGGATTGCAGCAACGCCATGGGGGCTTCGACCCGCTGCTTCTGGCGGGGGGTCAACGGGGGGGGAGCGGCGGTCATGGCCTGACCTTCAGCGCAAGACCCTTGATACGACTGGGCCGCCACCGCCTCACCTCGGCCAATGGCGGATGGGCTAAGTCAGGGGGAATGGGATTCAGGGTGGGCACCGGCGAAGGTCACACGGCGTTCAACCCCTCCACCCTAT